>NZ_WEKR01000021.1:0-61091 GCF_024105395.1 Paracoccus sp. 08
TCCGGGCAGCAGCGGCTTGCGGTCCAGGCCGGTGACGGTCGCGGCATTGTGCGGGGTGACGCCGATCCAGGGGCCGCCCAAGCCATCGCCGCTGGCCGCCCGGCCCGCACGCGTCTGGCGCAGGTCCGGCACGCCGTCGGACAGACGCTGAACCGACCCGCCACTGGCCTCGACCAAGGGTGTCAGCAGGGGCGCGTCGGCCACCGTCTCCTCGAATTCGCGGGGCGCCGCGGGGCCAAGCGCCAGCACGCGGCGCATGTCGCCATCCGCAAGGCGGTACAGGCCGGGTTCGGGCGCGGTCCAGTCCGCGACGAACCGTCCCGGCCCGTCGGCGGCCAACGGGACCTGGCTGATGCTGCCGTCGGGGGCGGTGACCTGCAGCGGGCCGGCGCCGTCCTGCATGGTGCGGCGGGTGAACCGCACGGCCAGACCGTCGCGGACATCCGCCAGCAGGGCTTCCTCCTCCAGCTCGGGCTCCTTCATCGACCAGTGGGCGATGCGGCGCAGCAGCTCCAGCTGCGGGCCGCCGCCCTCGAACCCGCGCCCCCACAGCCAGACCTGGTCCGAGGTCAACAAAGCGACGCGCCCCTCTCCGACCCGGTCCAGGATCAGCAGCGGCTTGTCCTCGGCCCCGGTCATGGCGACCTGGGCGTCGCTTGTGGGCGTGACCTCGGACAGGCGCAGCCAGCGGCCCCAATCGGGCGCGTCGGGATCGGGGCCGCCCAGGCCCGCGGTCACCGGATGGCGCCGCCCCTCATCGGTCAGGCGCGGCGTGAACGGCTGGTCGATGACGCGACCGGTGGGCCGCGCAGGCAGGATCGGCCCCAGAGGCGACAGGTTCAGGCTTTCGACCGACGCCATTTCGGGGCCGGCCGACACCAGGATCGCGCCGCCTTCCTCGACGTATCGGGCGATGTTCATGTAGTATTCGGGCGGCAGAATGCCCCGCACGCTGTAGCGGTCAAAGATGATCAGGTCGAAATCATCGATCCGTTCCAGGAACAGCTCTCGTGTCGGAAACGCGATCAGCGACAGCTCGTCCACCGGGACGCCGTCGAACTTGTCGGGCGGTCGCAGGATGGTGAAATGGATCAGGTCGACCGCGGCGTCCGATTTCAGCAGGTTGCGCCAGGTCCGCTCACCCGCATGGGGCTCTCCGGATACCAGCAGCACACGCAGGCGGTCGCGCACGCCGTTGATGCTGACGGCGGCGGCATTGTTGCGGTCGGTCAGCTCTCCGGGCGCGTCGTCCAGCGCGATCTGCACGACGTTCTGGCCGGCATGGCCGGGCGTCACCGGCAGGGACAGGCTAGTGTTTAGGGGCACGGCGACGGTCTGCTCGTCCTCGCCGTCCACGGACAGGCGCAGGGTGACGCTGCCGGTGCGGCTGGCCTCGGGGACCAGGCCCTGATCCTCGACGCGCAGGCGGATGGTGACCTCCTGCCCGATCAGGCCAAAGGCCGGGGCCTCCTCGATCACCAGGCGGCGGTCCCAGTCCTGCGGCTGACCGGTCAGCAGCACGTGCAGCGGCGCCGCCATCCCCTGGGGCAGCATCTGCGGGTCGTGCAGGCGGCCATCGGTGACGGCGATCACCCCGGCCAGCCGAGCCTCGGGTTCGGCGGCGATGGCCCGCGACAGGGCGGTCGCCAGCGCCGTGCCGTCATCACTGTCGCCCACGGTCACGCGGCGCAGGTCGGTGCCGGGCAATGCGGCGATGCCCGCGGTCAGGTCGTCCACCGCCTGATCGACCTGCGCGGTGCGCCCCGGCAGGGCCTGGCTGGCAGAGCGGTCATCCAGCAGGATCACGATGTCGGACAGGGCCGCGCGCGTGCCCAGCTCCAACGCCGGACCGGCCAGAGCCAGCGCAGCCGCCAGCCCCGCCAAGCCGCGCCATGCCCACCCCCGCAGCCCGCGCCACAGCGCGAATGCCGCGACCAGCACCGCCAGCGCGGCCAGCATGCCGATGGCCCACCACGGCAGGGCCGGGTCGAACCGCAGCTGGGTCAGGGATGTCATGGTGCCAGGATCTCCTCGGTCCGCAGGCGGTCCAACAGGGCGGGCACATGCACCTGGTCGGATTTGTAGTTTCCGGTCAGCACGTACATCACCAGGTTCACGCCGAACCGGGCCGCCATCTCTCGCTGGCGGTCACCCTCCCAGCCCTGTCCGATGGGATAGGCGGCATAGCCGTCGGCGTTGACCGCCCAGGCCTCGGCCCAGGAATTGCCGCCGATGATGACCGGGCTGACCCCGTCATTCAGCTGGCGGAACGGCACGCCGGCCTCGGCCTGGGACGTGACGGTCGGGGCCTCGGCCCAAACCGGATTGCCCTGCCAGCGGCCTGGAAAGTCGTCCAGCAAATAGAATGTCCGCGTCAGCACGTGATCGTCTGGAATGGGCGCCAAGGGCGGGATGTCCAGCGGCGCGGCCAAGCGGCGCAGCGCCTGCGACATGTCGGGGCCGCCGACACCCGCGATGTCGCCGTCGCGTGTGTCGAACAGGATCATTCCCCCCGACCGCAGAAAAGCGTTCAGCCGCAGATAGGCCTGTGGTCCGGGCGCGGGCTGTGCATCGGTGATGGGCCAGTACAGGAACGTCAGCAGCGACAGGTCGTCCTGGTCCAAATCGATCCCGATCGGCTGTCCCGGCTCGACCGAGGTGCGGCTGCGCAGCGCCTGCGACAGCCCGGTCAGACCCTGCTCCGATGCCTGATCGATCCGCGCGTCACCCGTCACGACATAGGCCAGCGCCACGTCGGCCGCGGCCCGCATCAGATCGGGATCCAGGTCCTGCGCCTGCGCCCGCGGTCCCGGCAGCATCGCCAAAACAAGCGCGACCGCCGCCATGGCCCCCCGCCTGCGTCCGCGCCCCAGCCAAGCCGACCCAATGGCATCCAGCGCCAGCAGCAGCGCCACCGTGGCCAGCAGCGCGCCCTTCAGGTCGCGTCCCGGCGTGGCGGCGACGGCCTCGACGGTGGCGCCGGGCCAGGTCGCCCGCACGAAGGGACCGCCCGCGTTCAGCGCCCGGCGCCGCTCGCCCGCCGCATAGATGCCCGCGGGGCGGTCGGGGCCCGTCCCCTGCGCCAGATCGGCGGCGGGCACCGGGGTCAGGCCCTGGGCGTCGGCGGGACGCCCGAACCCGTCCAGCACGGCCTCGGGCGTCCAGAAGGGTTGGGTCAGGTCCTCGGTCGCAGCCTCGGACGGCGACAGGCGGGCGGTTGCGACAAGGCGCTCCATCATCTGCGGGAACAGGCCCGACAGCGGCAGGTTCGACCATTCGGCATTGGCCGTCACATGGACCAGCACGACCTGCCCCTGGCCAAGCCGGTCGCGGGTGATCAACGGCGTGTTGTCGGACAGCGACGCGATGGTGCGCCCCGCCAGATCGGGCGCGGGCTGGGCCATCAGCTGCGCGCGGATGGACACATCATCCGGCACGGGCAGGCCCGCAAAGGGACCGTCATCGGGGAACGGCGCGAGCCCGCGCGGGTCGCCCCAGGACAGCGCACCGCCGATGTCGCGCCCGCCTTGGCGCAGCGCCACGGGCAGCAGCGGTTCTTCGGCCAGGCGGTCGTAACCGGCCATGCGCGGCCCCGCAAAGCGGATCAGCAGCCCACCTTCGGCCACCCATTGCGCCAGGTCCAGCGTCTCGGCCAGCTGCACCTGATCTGCCAGCACGATCACGTCGGGCGCGGTGTCCAGGACATCGCCCAAGGCGCCTTCGACCAGGTCGGTCGTGGGGGCCAGCGCTTGGCGCAGATAGTGGGTCTGGGCCAACAGCTGCTGGCCTTCGGCCAGCGGATCGCCGACCAGGGCCACCTTGCGGCGGCGCACGCGGTCGTCCGTCAGAACGACCGCGCCGGCATGGGTCTCGGCCTCGATCTGAAAGCGGGTGATCCGGTTGCGCAGTTCGGGCGGCAGGTCGATGGCCACGGGGCGGACGGTCAACCCGTCGGCATCCGTCGCGTCGCCGGGCGTCAGGCTGGTCAGGGCGCGTTCGATCCCCTGCGGATCGGGGCCGATGGCCTGGATCGCCGGGGCGGCATCATCGACCGAGGTCAGCGTCAGCGACGGCGTATCCCCCGCAGCCAGCGTCAGCGTCCGCAGCGGACGCGCGGGCGGCACGACTGTCACCGTGCCGCGATCCGCCAGGGCCGCCAGCCACGCCGCGCGGTTCGGATGATCGGTCCCGTCCGCGATCCACAGCGTCGACAGCGACCCCTCCGGCGCATCGGCCAGCGCGGCGCCCGGATCGTCGGGCAGGCGCGTCGACCAGGGTTGCGGCTGCGCCGCGCGCAGGCCGGACAGCAGGGCATCGGCGGGCTGGAACGCAAGTGCGCCCTGACCCCGTCCGTCGGCCATCAGCAATGCCGCGGGCCGGCCCGCGGCGGCGGCATCCGTCAGGGCGGTTTCGACGCGCGTCTGGCGGGCCGCCCAATCGGGCGCGGCGGCAAAGCCCGCATCCATCACGATCAGCAACGGCCCGTCGGCCGCGGGCTGCACCACGGGGCGCCAGACGGGCCCCGCAAAGGCCAGGATCGCCGCCGCCACCGCCGCCAAGCGGATCAGCAGCAGCCACCATGGCGTGCGGCTGGCGATGGGCGCGCGATCGACAAGCCCCGCCAACAGGGCGACGCCCGGAAAGATCACCCGCCGCGGCGCGGGCGGCATGGCGCGCAGGATCACCCACAGGACCGGCAGCGCGATCAGCGCGCCCAGCAGCCATGGCGCGGCGAAACCCAGGGGCCCCAGCAGCAGCATCAGCGTGCCCCCTGCCCCAGTGCCTGCCACAGCCAGTTCAGCGCCTGTGCGGGGTCGGCGTCCGTCAGATGCGTGCCGAACTGCCAGCCTGCCCGCCGCGCCTGCCCCTCCAGCCAGGCCTGTCGTTCGGCCAGCCGGGCCAGATAGGCCGCGCGCAGCCCGCCGGCATCGCGGCTGTCATGCCGCAGGCTGCCAGAGCGGAACTCGACCGCGCCGTCATAGGGGAAATGCGCCTCGTCCGGGTCCAGGATCTGGAACAGCAGACCCGACAGGCCCAGGCCCGCCGCCTGCCCCAGCAGGTCCGCAACCCAGCCCGGATCGGTCAGGAAATCCGACAGGATCACCACCCGCAGGTTCGGTCGGAGGGCGTGGGCCGGGGCGGCATCCTCGGCGGCGGTATCCGTGGCAAGCTGTTCGGCAAGGCGGTCGGCCTGGATGCGGCCGGCCCGTGCGGATTGGCCCAGCAGCCCGACCTTTTCCCCCCCGCGCAGCATCAGCATGCCAAGCGCCAGTGTCAGGATCTGACCGCGTTCGGCCTTGGTCGGGCGGTCGGGCCCGCCGGTGAAATCCATTCCGGGCGCGCGCGACAGCCACAGGGCAGCGGATTGCGCCGTCTGCGCCTCGCGGTCGCGCACGAACTGGCTGTCTGACCGGCCGGACCGCCGCCAGTCGATGCTGCGCGCCCCGTCGCCCGCGCCCGCGGGGCGGTACTGCCAGAAATCCTCTCCGGGACCGGCGCGGCGCAGGCCATGGGCGCCCGGGGCCACCATCGCGGCCAGCCGTTCGGCCGACAGGATCAGGCCGGGCAGATGCCCGGCGACCCCTTCGGCCCGCGCGCGCAGATCGGTGGGCGTCACGCTCATGCGGCGCGACGGGTGCCGATGCGGTCGTCCAGCAGGCGGCCGATCACCGCGTCGACCGTCTCTCCGCGTGCCCGGGCAGCGAAGGACAGCGCCATGCGGTGCCGCAGCACGGGCGCCGCCATCGCGGCCACGTCGTCCAGCGTCGGCGCATAGCGGCCGTTCAGCACGGCACGCGCGCGGCTGACCAGCATCAGCGCCTGCGCGGCGCGCGGACCCGGTCCCCAGGTCAGCGCATCGGTGACGAAGGACGCGGCCTCGGGTACGCCGGGGCGTGCCGCGCGGACAAGGTCCAGGATCGCCTCGACCACGGTCTCTCCCACGGGCATCTGGCGGATCAGGCGCTGTGCCGCGATCAGCTGGTCGGGGGTGAAAGCGGCATGCGGCGTGTCATCCTCAAGGCCCGTGGTCGCGATCAGGATCTGACGTTCGGTGTCGCGGTCCGGGTAATCGACGTCGATCTGCAGCAGGAACCGGTCCAGCTGCGCCTCGGGCAGCGGATAGGTGCCCTCCTGCTCGATCGGGTTCTGGGTGGCCAGGACGTGGAACGGACGGCCCAGGGGGCGGTGCTGGCCGCTGATGGTGACCTCGCGCTCCTGCATGGCCTGCAGCAGGGCGGACTGGGTGCGGGGGCTGGCGCGGTTGATTTCGTCGGCCATCAGCAGCTGGGTAAAGACCGGCCCCTCGATGAAGCGGAACGCCCGGCTTCCGTCTGGCCGCGCGTCCAGGACCTCGGACCCCAGGATGTCGGCGGGCATCAGGTCGGGCGTGAACTGGATGCGGGCACTGTCCAGGCCCAGGACCGTCGACAGCGTGTCGACCAGCATGGTCTTGCCCAGGCCCGGCTGCCCGATCAGCAGCGCGTGTCCCCCGGACAGGATCGACGCAAGGACCTGTTCGACCACCTCGTGCTGGCCCACGAAACGGCGTTCGACGCTGGCGCGGGCGTCCGACAGGCGGGCGGCCAGGGCCTGGACCTCTTGCACCAGAAATTCGTCCGACGTCATGACATTGCCCCCGCGCTGGTTTAAGGAAAGCATAGGCAGTCCAGACACAGGCGACCAGATCGAATGGCGGAAAACGGTGACAAAAGCGTGAACCCCGACGGGCTGGCCCAGGCCGCGGCGATCGCAGCCAAGGACGGGCCGGCGCCCGTGCATCTGTGGAACCCGCCCTATTGCGGAGAGATGGAGCTGACTATCTGCGCGGACGGCACCTGGCTGCACGAAGGTACCCCCATCGGACGCCCCGCGATGGTGCGCCTGTTCGCCAGCATCCTGAAGCGTGAGGGCGACCGATTTTACCTGGTCTCTCCGGTCGAGAAGATCGGCATCCGGGTCGAGGATGCGCCGTTCCTGGTCACCGATGCCGACATCGCCCAGGACGCAATCACTTTTACCACCAACATGGGCGAACGGGTGACGGCGGGCCCGGATCACGCGATCATCGTCCGCGGCACGGCCGAGGTTCCGCGGCCCTATGTCCATGTGCGCGGCGGGCTGGAGGCGCTGATCGACCGCAAGACCTTCTACCGCCTGGCAGCCGCGGCCGATCCCGGGCCCGACGGGCGCGCGGCGGTGCGGTCCGGCGGACAGTCCTTCGCGCTGGAGCCTTGAATGCCGCAGTTCGCAGCCAATCTGACGACGCTGTTCACCGAACTGCAGATGATCGACCGCTTTGCCGCCGCGGCCGAGGCCGGGTTCACCGGGGTCGAGATCCTGTTCCCCTATGACATCGCGGCGCAGGACCTCTATCGCGCGTCGGTCAAGACGGGGCTGCCGATCGTGCTGATCAACGCGCCGCCGCCGAACTGGGCCGGCGGACCGCGCGGGTTTGCTGCGGTTCCGGGGCTGGAGGATCGCTTTCGTCGCGATTTCGAACGCAGCCTGCGCGTGGCGCAGGCGCTGCGCGCGCGTCACATCCACATCATGGCCGGTCGCGCCGAGGGTGCTCAGGCGCTGGAGACCCTTGTCGCGAACCTGTCCTGGGCCGCGGATCGCGCCCCCCATGCCAGCCTGACGATCGAACCCGTGAACGACACCGACATGCCGGGCTATTTCCTGACAGATTACGGCATGGCCATCGACATCATCGACCGCATCGCCGCGCCGAACCTGGGGCTGCAGCTGGACACCTATCATGCGCAGGTCATCACGGGCGACATGCAGGCCTGCTGGCGCAAGGTCGCCCCGCTGGTGCGCCACATCCAGATCGCGGGCCATCCCGGCCGGAACGAGCCCGACGTCGGCACTCTGGATTATCCCGCCCTGTTCGCGGAACTGGACGACTGGGGGTATCGCGGCTGGGTGTCGGCCGAATACGCCCCCGTCCGAACCACCCAGTCCGGATTGGGCTGGCTGCACGCCGCCGGTTGAACCCGCGCAACATCCGGTCGGATTTTCCTGTGCAACAGGGAACTTGCGCGCAGCGTGGTCCGTTTGCTGACAGATGCGTCGCCGTGTCGCGCCCCCGGGCGCGGCAGACGCCGAAAGCAAAGGGAAAATGCCATGAACTCGATCATCTACATTGTCGGCTTGGTTGTCGTCGTCCTGTTCGTCCTGTCGTTCCTCGGCCTGCGTTGAGGGCTAACAGCATGAACGAAAACCTCGAAGCAGCCGGCACCGGCTCGCGCCCCCATGTCGACTGGGCATCCATCCTTGCCGGTGCGGCCATCGCCGCAGGCGCCTCGGTCGTCTTCACGGGCTTCACGGCTGCCATTGGCCTTGGTTCCGTCTCGGCAGAGCCGGGCGAAGGTTTGGGCACGTTCGCCCTGATCCTGGTCGGCCTGTTCGCCTTCGCGTCCATGGTGGCCGTCTATGGTCTGGGTGGATACGTGTCGGGACGGATGCGCCGTCGCACCCATTCCGGTGAGGACCAGACGGATGCACGTGATGGCATTCATGGCCTGACCGTTTGGGCGATCGGAATGATCCTGACGGGCATCCTGGCCGCAGGTGCGGCGTCCAGCGGCGTTCGCGCGGCCGGCAATGCGGCGTCGACCGCGGTCGAAGCTGCAGGTTCCGCCGTGGGTGGTGCCGTTCAGGGCGCCGGTCAGCTGGCCGGTGGAGTCGTCGGTGGCGTTGGCCAGATCGCTGGCGGTGCCGTCAGCGGCGTCGGTCAGTTGGCTGGCGGCGCGATTTCGGGCGCCGGTGAGGCCGCTGGTGGTCAGGACATGGGCGGCAATCCGCTGGACTATGTGACCGACCGTCTGCTGCGCAGCGAGGCTGCGGCACCGGATCAGTTCTCGAACGAGGCGATCCGCAATGAGGTCACCGGCATCTTGGGCACCGTGCTGCGCACGGGCGAGGTGGCCGATGACGATCTTGACTATCTGCGCGACGCGCTTGCTGCCCGTACCGACCTGACCCCGGCCCAGATCGACGCCCGCGTCGAGGAAGCCGTGACCCAGGCCCAGGACCTGCGTGCCGAAGCCGAAGCCCGCATCGAAGAAGCGCGGACCCAGGCTGAGGAAGCCGTGGCCGCTGCCGAACAGCGCGCCCAGGAACTGCAGGCGCAGGCCGAACAGCAGCTGCAGGAGGCACAGGATGCCGCCATCGCCGCTGCCGAATCCGCCCGCCGCGGTGCGGTGTGGAGCGCGCTGTTCCTGGCCGTGTCGTCGCTGGTTGCCGGTCTGGCCGCCTGGATGGGCGCCATCAAGGGCGGTTCGGACCGCGATGCCGGCCGCGTCTGGGGAGGCCTGTCGCGTCGCCGCACCTGACGGGACCGTCTCCGTCCGACGCGACGGAACTGTGACAAGCGTGGCCCCCGACCCCCGTGTCGGGGGCCATGCGCATTTGCGGGCTGGCATTCGCGGCCCTTATCGGCTAGGGCAGCCGCGAAACCTACAGATTAAGGCCGTCATGGATATCCGCAACATCGCCATCATCGCTCACGTCGACCACGGCAAAACCACCCTGGTGGACCAGCTGCTGCGTCAGTCGGGGTCCTTCCGCGACAACCAGGCCGTCGCGGAACGCGCGATGGACAGCAACGACATCGAACGTGAACGCGGCATCACCATTCTGGCCAAGGCAACCTCGGTCGAATGGAAGGGCACCCGCATCAACATCGTTGACACGCCCGGCCACGCCGATTTCGGCGGCGAGGTCGAACGCATCCTGTCGATGGTGGACGGCGTCTGCCTGCTGGTCGACGCGGCGGAAGGCCCGATGCCCCAGACCAAGTTCGTGACCTCCAAGGCACTGGCCCTAGGCCTGCGCCCGATCGTCGTGCTGAACAAGGTCGACAAGCCCGCAGCCGAGCCCGACGAGACGCTGAACGATGTGTTCGACCTGTTCGCCAACCTGGGCGCCAGCGACGAGCAGCTGGACTTTCCGCATGTCTATGCCTCGGGCATCGGCGGTTGGGCCGACGCGACGCTGGACGGCGAGCGCAAGAACATGGACGCGCTGTTCGACCTGATCCTGAAGCACGTGCAGCCGCCCAAGCAGATCACCCGCGCGGACGAGCCGTTCCAGATGCTGGCGACCACGCTCGGCGCCGACGCCTTCCTGGGTCGTCTGCTGACCGGTCGCGTCGAGGCGGGCACCGCCAGGGCCGGCGACACGCTGAAGGCGCTGTCGCGCGACGGCGAGCGGCTGGAGCAGTTCCGCATCAGCAAGATCATGGCGTTCCGCGGCCTGACCCAGACCCCGATCGACGTGGCCGAGGCCGGTGACATCGTGACGATCGCGGGCATGGCCAAGGCCACCGTGGCCGACACGCTGTGCCATCCGGACGTGATGGAGGCCCTGCCCTCGCAGCCGATCGATCCCCCGACCATCAGCGTCACATTCGGCATCAACGACAGCCCGCTGGCCGGCAAGGACGGCAAGAAGGTCCAGAGCCGCGTGATCCGCGAGCGCCTGATGAAGGAAGCCGAGATCAACGTCGCCATCAAGGTCGAGGACACCCCCGGCGGCGAGGCCTTCGTTGTCTCGGGTCGCGGCGAACTGCAGATGGGCGTCCTGATCGAGAACATGCGCCGCGAAGGGTTCGAGCTGTCGATCAGCCGCCCGCGCGTGATCTACAAGGAAGAGGACGGCCAGCGCCTGGAGCCGATCGAGGAAGTCATCATCGACGTCGATGATGAATACACCGGCGTGGTGATCGAGAAGCTGACCGGCGACCGCAAGGGCGACCTGGTCGAGATGCGTCCTGCCGGCGTCGGCAAGACGCGCATTGTGGCCCATGTCCCCTCGCGTGGCCTGATCGGCTATCAGGGCGAGTTCATGACCGATACGCGCGGCAACGGCGTGCTGAACCGCATCTTCCACGGTTGGGCGCCGCACAAGGGTGCCATCCAGGGCCGTCGCCAGGGCGTGCTGATCAGCATGGAGAACGGCGTGTCCGTGTCCTATGCGCTGTGGAAACTGGAAGATCGCGGCAAGTTCTTCATCGGCGCGCAGGAAGAGCTGTATCAGGGCATGATCATCGGCGAACACAGCCGGGACAACGACCTTGAGGTGAACCCGCTGAAGGGCAAGCAGCTGACCAACGTCCGTGCCTCCGGCACCGACGAGGCCGTCCGCCTGACGCCCCCGGTCCGCCAGTCGCTGGAAGAGGCGATCGCCTATATCAACGACGACGAACTGGTCGAGGTCACGCCAAAGAACATCCGCCTGCGCAAGCGGCACCTGGATCCGCACGAACGCAAGCGCGTCGCACGGTCCGGCGCCTGATACGCATCCACCGCAAGGTTGCTGAAATCACAGGTCCGCGTGCCCCCCCGGCACGCGGACCTGTCCATTTAGATATGTCGCCAAGGCGACACTTCGTGCTATGATTGTCTTATCCGAATTGTGCACCCGTTTAAGATGCACAAATTTGGTTGCTACACAGATTCCACGGCTGCTTTTCTGGGGCATTCTGGCCCTAAATCACATTCAAGTCATCTGTTTTCGTTTGGCCCACCCCGCAACGGATCGGATTGCATCGTGATGAAACACCTGTCGGAACGCCGTGACCCCAGGGGTCTGCACGACCGCGCCATCAGTGCCGCGATGACGCTTGTCCTGGACCAACGCCGCCAGCCCCCCACGATTGCCGATATCGCCGAAGCCGTCGACGAACCCGTCGAACGGGTCCGTGCCTTGTTCACCGACGAACGCGCCCTGCTGGTGGCCAGCGTCGAACAGGCGCTGGTCGTGCTGATCGACAGTTGCACCCGCGCGGTGGTCCGCGTCAATCCCGACGACCCCGTCGCGCAGTTCCTGAGCCTGGGCGACACCTATCTGGATTGGGCCTGCCGCTATCCCGCGCAGTTTAGGCTGCTGCAGGACTGCGATCTGACCAACGCGCGGCACGAACCCATCCTGCGGCGCTATACCGACAGCATCGCCGATCTGACGCTGCGCATGCTGGCGCGGGCCCGCGATACCGGTCGCCTGCACCCGCGCGAGGATATTGCGATGCTGGCCCTGTCCGCGCGCTGCTATGTGGTGGGGCTTGCGCGGCTGGTTCTGGACGGCCGCCTGAAGGATTGGACCGAGGAGCGCGATTCCCTGACCACCGCCAAGCATCTGACGCATGATTTCGTGCATCGCATGGCGCGCAGCAGCCAGCCCCATATGGCCGGCATGTGACGGATTAGCCCCTTTCGGACCCATGGTGCTTGCGGTATCCCGGTTGCAACCTGTGAATGACCGAAGAGAGCAGCCGTGACCGATTACATCATCAAGGACATTGCGCTGGCCGAATACGGCCGCAAGGAACTGGACATCGCTGAGACGGAAATGCCCGGCCTGATGGCGCTGCGTTCCGAATACGGCGAGGCCAAGCCGCTGGCGGGTGCCCGGATCGTCGGCAGCCTGCACATGACCATCCAGACCGCCGTCCTGATCGAGACGCTGACCCAACTGGGCGCGGATGTCCGTTGGGCGTCCTGCAACATCTACTCGACCCAGGATCACGCCGCTGCCGCCATCGCCGCCGCGGGTGTCCCGGTCTTCGCCATCAAGGGGCAGAGCCTGGCCGAGCATTGGGATTACCTTGATCGCTCGTTCCAGTTCCCCGAGGGCCCGAACCTGATCCTGGATGATGGCGGCGATGCGACGCTGTACATCCTGCTGGGTGCCCGCGCCGAGGCCGGCGAGGACGTGATCCCCGTGCCGCAGTCGGACGAAGAAACCGTCATCAAGGCGCAGATCGCCAAGCGTCTGGCGCAGTCGCCCGGCTGGTTCACGAAGATGCGCGACCAGATCGTCGGTGTGTCCGAAGAGACGACAACCGGCGTCCACCGCCTGTACGATCTGCAGAAGAACGGCCAGCTGCCCTTCCCCGCGATCAACGTGAACGACAGCGTGACCAAGTCGAAATTCGACAACAAGTACGGCTGCAAGGAATCGCTGGTCGACGGCATCCGCCGTGCCACCGACGTGATGATGGCGGGCAAGGTCGCCGTCGTCTGCGGCTATGGCGACGTGGGCAAGGGCTCGGCCGCCAGCCTTCAGGGCGCCGGCGCCCGCGTGAAGGTGACCGAGGTCGATCCGATCTGCGCGCTGCAGGCCGCGATGGACGGGTTCGAGGTCGTGACCCTGGAGGATGTGGCCGACAGCGCCGACATCTTCATCACCACCACCGGCAACCGCGACGTGATCCGGCTGGAGCACATGCGTGCCATGAAGGACATGGCGATCGTCGGCAACATCGGCCATTTCGACAACGAGATCCAGGTCGCGGCGCTGCGCAACCACAAATGGACCAATATCAAGGACCAGGTGGACATGATCGAGATGCCTTCGGGCAATCGCATCATCCTGCTGTCGCAGGGGCGCCTGCTGAACCTGGGCAATGCCACGGGCCACCCATCCTTCGTGATGTCGGCCAGCTTCACCAACCAGGTGCTGGCGCAGATCGAACTGTGGACCAAGGGTGACGACTACAAGCCCGGCGTCTACATCCTGCCCAAGGCGCTGGACGAAAAGGTCGCGCGGCTGCACCTGGACAAGATCGGTGCGAAACTGTCCGTGCTGTCGTCCGAACAGGCCGCCTATATCGGCGTGACGCCCGAGGGCCCCTTCAAATCCGACCATTACCGGTATTGATGTCATGACAGAATATTCGACCTTCACCTCGGAATCCGTGTCCGAGGGCCATCCCGACAAGATCGCCGACCAGATTTCGGACGCGATCCTGGACGCCATCCTGGCCGAGGACGCGCGCGCCCGCGTTGCGTGCGAGACCATGGTCAAGACCGGCGTCGCCATCATCTCGGGAGAGATCACCACCAGTGCCTGGGTGGATCTGGAATCCATCGTGCGCGGGGTGATCACCGACATTGGCTATAATTCGTCGGATGTGGGGTTTGACGGGGCGACCTGTTCGGTCATCAACATCATCGGCAAGCAGTCGCCCGAGATCAACCAAGGCGTCGACCGCGCCAGCCTTGAGGAGCAGGGCGCAGGCGACCAGGGCCTGATGTTCGGCTATGCCAGCGACGAGACCGACGTGCTGATGCCCGCTGCGATCACCTATGCCCATCGCCTGGTCGAACGCCAGGCGGCGGTGCGACGCGACGGGACCCTGCCCTGGCTGCGCCCGGATGCCAAATCGCAGCTGACGCTGCGCTATGACGCCAACGGCCGCCCCGAGGGGATCGACGCGGTCGTGCTGTCCACCCAGCACAACCCCGAGATCAGCCTGGCCGACCTGCGCGAGGCGGTGATCGAGGAGATCATCCGCCCGGTCCTGCCCGCGGAATGGCTGTCGGACGCAACCAACTTCTTCATCAACCCCACCGGCAAGTTCGTCATCGGCGGTCCCGTCGGCGATTGCGGCCTGACCGGGCGCAAGATCATCGTCGACAGCTATGGCGGCATGGCCCGTCATGGCGGCGGCGCGTTCTCGGGCAAGGATCCGTCCAAGGTCGACCGCTCGGCGGCCTATGCTGGCCGTTGGGTTGCCAAGAACATCGTGGCGGCCGGTCTGGCCAAGCGCTGCGAGATCCAGGTCAGCTATGCGATCGGCGTGGCCGAGCCCACCTCGATCAGCCTGAACTGCTTCGGGACCGAAACCGTGCCGGTCGACCGGATCGTCGCGGCCGTGCGCGAGGTGTTCGACCTGCGCCCGTTCGCGATCATCCGCGAACTGGACCTGCTGCATCCGATCTATCGCCCGACGGCCAGCTATGGCCATTTCGGTCGCGAACCCTATGCGTTGAACGGGGCGACAGCGTTCAGCTGGGAACGCACCGACAAGGCAGATGCGCTGAAAGCGGCGCTGAGCTGAACGACGAAGGCCGCCCTACCGGGCGGCCTTTTTCCTTGTCATCCATACAGCTTGCGGGCTCGATCCTCGAAAGCGCGGACGATGCGGGACATTGCCTCGTGGAAGACGACGCCGATCAGGCGTTGCAGGATCGCGTTCTTGAATTCGAAATCGACGAAGAACTCGACATGACAGCCACCTTCCGGGCGATCCTTGAAGGACCAGCCGCTGCGCATGTACTTGAACGGGCCGTCCAGATATTCCGTGTCGATCTTCCAGACGCCGTCCTGTTCGGGCCACAGGACGACCCGGCTTCCAAAGCGTTCCCGAAAGACCTTGAAGCTGATGACCAGATCGGCGGCGATCTCCTCCGCGCCGTCGGGGCGGGTGGTGCGCGTCCGGATGCGGGCCGCACTGTTCCAGGGCAGGAACTGCGGATAGCTTTCGATATCGGCCACCAGATCGTACATCTGGCGGGCACTGTAGGGAAGGTTGCGGCTGTCGCGGTGGTTCGGCACGGGCTATCGCTCTTGAGTTTCGTCGCGGCGTCTGTTTCGATTCGGCACCGATTTAACAGGCAGGACGCGCGATGAACATGATATGGCTGCTGCGTGCGGCAAAATGGGCGCGCAACCCTCCCAGTGCCAAGATGGTCAAGCTGGTGATCGCCGTGATCGCGGTCGGGCTTGCGCTGCTGGCGCTGGAAAAGCTGGGCTGGTGGCCGGACTGGGCCACGCAGGACCAACGCCCGCACCGCCTGCCCCGCTGACGGTCAGTCGCGATCGCGAATGGCGACCGGACGTGGCTTGGGCGCACCCAGGGCCAAGGTGATGGCGAAAGCGGCCAGAAGGCCCGCGAAAGTCAGGATCAGGGTCATCATTTCCTCCGGTCTGTTTGGTGTCGGAGTCACAGGGCCCCGGCGCCGAACGTGTCACACTGTCTCATATCGCCCGAGTCGAACCCGCGCATCAGCCATTCTTGACGCTGCGCCGCGCTGCCGTGGGTGAAGCTGTCGGGCATGGGGGTCCGGCCCGCACTGGCCTGGATCACGTCATCGCCGACGGCCTCTGCTGCGCGCATCGCCTCGTCCAGATCGCCAACGTCCAGGGTGCCGAAACGTTCCTGCGCCTGGCGTGCCCAGATGCCGGCATAGCAGTCGGCCTGCAGTTCGGTCGCGACGGACAACTGGTTGGCCTGCGTTTCCGAAAGACCCGGCTGCTGTGCGGCGCCAAGGGTGCCGGTCAGGTTCTGGACGTGATGCCCCACCTCGTGCGCGATGACGTAGGCTGCGGCGAAATCGCCCCCCGCGCCCATGCGATCCGCCATCATGTCGAAGAAGTCGGTGTCCAGATAGACGCGCTGATCGCCGGGGCAGTAGAACGGACCCATGGCCGACGACGCACCACCGCAGGCCGACTGCACCACGCCGCTGAACAGGACCAGGGTCGGATCCTGATAGGCGACGCCCGCCTGCTGCTGCAGCACGGGCTGCCAGACCTCTTCGGTGTCGGCCAGAACCACGCTGACGAATTCGCCCCATTCTTGGTCGCGCTGGCTCAGTTCGGTGGGCTGCCCGCCGCCCTGATCCAGGCCTTGGACCAGCGGCGTCACGTCGATCCCGAAGAAATAGCCGACCGCCAGCACCACCAGCGTGCCCGCCACGCCCAATCCGCCGACCCCGGCGCGGCCCATGCCCCGCCGATCCTCGACATTTCCGCTGCCCCGTCGTCCGCGCCACTGCATGCCCTGGTCCCCCTGCTGGCTGTCGGCCCGAACGCCCCGCCCCGCCGGGGGTTCCCGCCAATCATCACAGCGCCGCGACGGGCGTGCAAGGCGCTTGACGCGACGGCCCTGCGGGGGGATGCACGGGGCACGGACAAAGGGGCGGACATGCTGCGCAGGCTATACGACTGGACCATGGGGCTGGCGTCGCATCGCCACGCGAACGCGTCGCTGTTCACGGTCAGCTTCATCGAAAGTTCGGTCTTTCCGATCCCGCCCGACGTGCTGATGATCCCGATGGTGCTGGCGCAGCGGGCGCGGGCCTGGGCCATTGCCTTCATCGCCACGGCGGGGTCGGTTCTGGGCGCGCTGCTGGGATACGCGATCGGCGCGGTCCTGATGGACAGCGTCGGCATGTGGGTTCTGACCATGTACGGCAAGGAGGCCGCGTTCGACGACCTGGCCGCGCGCTTTGCCGAGTTTGGCGGTTGGGCCGTGCTGGTCGCGGCGCTGACGCCCTTTCCCTTCAAGGTCATCACCATCTTTTCCGGCGCCGTGGGCTTTTCGTTGCCCCTGTTCGTGCTGACCAGCATTATCGGCCGCGCAGGGCGGTTCTATGTCGTGGCCGGGCTGCTGTGGCGGTTCGGGCCGCCGATTCGCGATTTCATCGAACGTCGGCTTGGGCTGATGTTCTCCATCTTCATGGCCTGCCTGATAGGCGGCTTTGCGACGGTGAGGTACCTGTGACGGGCATCAGGCTTTCCCTTCTGGCGGGCGCGGGGTCCGCGCTGCTGCTGATCGCGGCGCTTGGCTTCCAGGCGGCGGGCTATGCCCCGTGCGAGCTGTGCATCCTGCAGCGCTGGCCGCATGTGGCGGCGGCTGGCATCGCGGCGCTGATCTGGCTGACCGGCCGGGTGCGGGCGCTGGCGGTTCTGGGGATGATCGCGGCGGGTGCGGCGATGGGGCTTGCGATCTATCACGTCGGGGTCGAGATGACGTGGTGGGCCGGACCGGCGCATTGTTCGGGCGGCGTGGGCGATCTGTCGCGGATGACCACGCAGGACCTGATGGCCCGCCTGCAATCCGCCCCCGTGGTCCGCTGCGACGAGATCGCGTGGCAGTTCATGGGCGTGTCGATGGCGGGCTGGAACGCGATCCTGTCGGCGGGTCTGGCGGGCCTGTGGGCAGTGGCCGCGCGCAAGGGCGCCTGAGACCCCCGCAAGGCGTGATTTCCTGACCTTGGAGGCGGGGCGCGATTGCCCCCTGCGGCAGGCTCGGCTATACCGAACCCCAACTAGATGTTGAGGAATACCCGTGGCCGACACCCCAGAAGACGATCTGCCCGAAACCCCCGAAGACGGTGCCGCGGGCCGCGTCGTGATGCATCACGACGGCCCCATGATCGACATCAGCGCCGAGATGCGGACCTCGTATCTGGACTATGCCATGTCGGTGATCGTCAGCCGGGCGATCCCCGACCTGCGCGACGGCCTGAAGCCGGTTCACCGCCGCATCCTCTATGCGATGGACGAAAGCGGCAACACCGCCGATAAGCCCTATCGCAAGTCCGCGCGGTCCGTGGGCGACGTAATGGGCAAGTATCACCCTCATGGCGACAGCGCGATCTATGACGCGCTGGTGCGGATGGCGCAGACGTTCTCGATGTCGCTGCCACTGCTGGACGGCCAGGGCAACTTCGGGTCGATGGACGGCGATCCGGCCGCGGCCATGCGCTATACCGAAGTGCGGATGGACAAGCCCGCCAACTTCCTGCTGATGGACATCGACAAGGACACCGTCGATTTCCAGGACAACTATGACGGCAAGGACCGCGAGCCGACCGTCCTTCCGGCGCGGTTCCCGAACATGCTGGTCAACGGCGCGGGCGGCATCGCCGTCGGCATGGCGACCAACATCCCGCCGCACAACCTGGGCGAGGTCATCGATGCCACGCTGGAGCTGATCGCCGATCCCGACCTGCCCACCGAGCGCCTGCTGGAAATCATCCCGGGCCCCGACTTTCCCACGGGCGCCACGATCCTGGGCCGGTCCGGGGCGCGCAAGGCCTATCTGGAAGGTCGCGGCAGCGTCATGATCCGTGCCAAGACCCATATCGAGGAACCGCGCAAGGACCGCTTTGCCATCGTCATCGACGAGATCCCGTATCAGGTGAACAAATCGACCCTGATCGAGCGGATCGCCGAATTGGCCAAGGAGAAGAAGGTCGAGGGCATCGCCACCGTCCAGGACGAATCCGACCGCCATGGCGTGCGCGTCGTGGTCGAACTGAAGCGTGATGCGACCCCCGACGTGGTGCTGAACCAGCTGTTCCGCTTTACCCAGCTGCAGACGACTTTTGGCTGCAACATGCTGGCGCTGAACGGCGGCAAGCCCGAACAGCTGGCGCTGCGCGACTTCCTGACCTACTTTATCAGCTTCCGCGAGGAGGTCGTCGCCCGCCGCACCGCCTACGAGCTGCGCCGCGCCCGTGAACGCAGCCATGTCCTGTGCGGCCTGGCCGTCGCGGTCAGCAATGTCGACGAGGTCGTGGCCACCATCCGCGGCAGCGCCGATGCCGCCGAGGCCCGCGAGAAGCTGATGGAGCGGCGCTGGCCCGCCCATGACATCGTCGAATACCTGCGCCTGATCGACGATCCGCTGCATCCGGTGAACGAGGACGGGACCTACAACCTGTCGGAGACGCAGGCCCGTGCCATCCTGGAGCTGCGCCTGCAGCGTCTGACCCAATTGGGCGTCAAGGAGATCACGGACGAGCTGCAGTCGCTGGCCGACAGCATCCGCGATTATCTGGCCATCTTGGCGTCGCGCGAACGGATCATGGCGATCATCGCGGACGAGCTGCGCGAGGTCCGCAATCTGTTCGCCGTGCCGCGCCGCACCGAGATCGTCGACTGGTCCGGCGACATGATGGACGAGGACCTGATCGAGCGCGAGGACATGGTCGTCACCATCACCTCTGGCGGCTACATCAAGCGGACCGCGCTGGCCGAATTCCGCGCGCAGCGGCGCGGCGGCAAGGGTCTGTCCAGCATGGCCACCAAGGAAGACGACGTGGTCACCACGCTGTTCGTGGCCAACACCCATACCGAGCTGCTGTTCTTCACGACCGACGGCATGGTCTATCGGATGAAGACCTGGCGCCTGCCGCTGGCGGGCCGTACCTCCAAGGGCAAGGCGATGGTCAACATCCTGCCCATCGGCGCGGGCGTCAGCATCGCGGCGCTGCTGCCGATGGATGCGCCGGAAACGGAATGGGACAACTATCAGGTGGTCTTTGCCACGGATGACGGCGACGTGCGTCGCAACGCGCTGTCCGATTTCGGCAGCGTGCGCGCGAACGGCAAGATCGCGATGAAGCTGCCGGAGGGCGTCACGCTGGTGAACGTGCGGATGGCGACCGAGCAGGACGACGTGATGCTGGTCACCGCGCAGGGCCGCGCGATCCGCTTCCCGACCACGGCGGTGCGGGTCTTCAAGGGCCGCGATTCCACCGGCGTCCGGGGCATCCGTCTGGCCGAGGGCGACAAGGTCGTCAGCATGTCGGTCATCCGCCATTTCGAGGCGGACCCGTCCGAACGCGTGGCCTATCTGAAGATGCGCCGTGCGGTTGCCGGTGCGTTGGACGACGGCGCCGAAGCGGACGAGGATGACGACACCCCCGAGGGCACCGTCACCCAGGAACGCTACATCGAGATGTCGGCGGCCGAAGATCTGATCCTGACCATCACCGCCAAGGGATCGGGCAAGATCAGCAGCAGCCACGACTATCCGGTCCGTGGCCGTGGGGGGCAGGGCGTGATGGCGATGGACCGCGCCATGCGGGGCGGCCCGCTGGTCGCCAGCTTCCCGGTCGAAAGCTTTGACCAGATCATGCTGGCGACATCGACCGGACAGTCGATCCGGGTTCCGGTGCAGGGCATCAGCTTCCGCTCGCGCAGCGCGGGCGGGGTGCGGGTCTTCAACACAGCCGCCGGAGAGGTCGTCGTCTCGGTCGCGCGGATTGCCGAACAGGGCGACGCGGTCGACTTGGACGAAGGCGATCCCGGCCAGACCGCGCCCGCGCAGGACTGACATCATCGACCCGACCCCGGCCGCCGGGGTCGGGTTTTTCCGATCCGCAGGGGCGACATTTGGACCATTCGAACGAGACCGTGCTGAGAGAGCGCCTGCAGACCGGGTTTCTGGGGCTGATCGCATTCTCGCTGCTGATGTTCATGCTGGTGCAGGCCAAGTTCATCCTGATCTCTCTGGCGATCGCGATCATCCTGTTCTCGCTGACCTCGGATGCGATCCACGCCATCTCGACCCGGCTTCGGGTGCCGAACTGGTTGGCGACCACGCTGGCGCTGATCGGGATCGCGCTTGGGCTGCTGTGGGTGTCGACCACCATCGTCGCGCAGGTGAACGAGGTGGTGTTCCTGGCGATCAGCTATGCCGAACGGGCGCAGGCCGCCCTGCCCGCCCTGACCGAGCGTCTTGGCCCCGAGGCACAGGAACGCATCATCACGGCGCTGACCAACTTCAACATCACCGGCTGGATCCGGTCGTTGGCGGGACAGGCCTCCGGGCTGCTGTCGGGCAGCGTGCTGGTGATCCTGTTCGTGGGATTCATGTTCGCCGAACAGGTGTGGTTCCCGCTGAAGATCGAGCGCCTGGCCAATGACGCCGACCACGCGCGCCAGATCCGCCGCATCATCGCGTCGATCATGCACCGCGTGAACCGCTATCTGGTGGTCAAGACCGGGGTCAGCGCGGTCACGGCCTCGATCGTCTGGCTGATCTTCTGGACGATGGGGCTGGAACTGGCCACCGCAGTGGCCCTTCTGACCTTCGTCCTGAACTTCATCCCGTCGGTCGGGTCGATCATCGCGACGCTGATCGCGGTCCTTCTGGCCTTCGTGCTGACCGGCGATCCGACGGCCACGGTGATCGTGGGCGTGCTGTGCGCGGTCACGCAGTTCCTGATCGGAAACATCATCGATCCAATGCTGCTGGGCCAGACGCTGCGGCTGTCCAGTTTCGGCATCATCCTGTCGCTTGCCTTCTGGGGGGCGATCTGGGGGGTGCCGGGGATGTTCCTGGCGGTTCCGATCATGGTCGCGCTGATGATCATCTGCGCCCATATCCCCTGGCTGCGGGGCGTCGCCGTGATGCTGTCGCGCGAAGGGTTGCCCGATGACGGTGACAACGACGTCCAATCTGACCGGATGGCGGCCTGATCCGGGACATGCGGCGCCTGGCCCCATGCCCCGGAGGGTCGATCAGCGGCTGTCACCGTCGTCCGGCAGGCCCGGCGCCTCTTCGGCGTCATCGCGGGTCAGTTCGGGGCTGACGGTCGTGGGTGCCGTCACGGCACCCGGCTGCGCGTTTCGCGACGCGGGCGTGTGCGACTGACCGGGCAGCGCCTCGGGGTTGCGCAGCCAGATGTCGCGTTGGGCAAAGGGGATCTCGATCCCCTCTGCGCCAAAGCGCTGGACGATGGAATGCAGCAGGTCCGACGTCACGCCCAGCCCCGTGCCGACATCCGCCAGGATCGCCCGGATCTCGAAGTTGAGGGCATCGGCCCCCAGGCCCCGGAACAGGATCGCCGGTGCCGGGTCGATGGAGACCAGCGGGTGATCCTCGACGATCTCGCGCAGGACATTCTCGACCTTCTTCGTATCGCTGCCATAGGCAACACCGACGGGGATGATGATCCGGCCGACCTTGTTGTGGCGCGTCCAGTTGGTCACCGGCTGGCTGATCAGGTCGCTGTTCGGGACGATCACCTCGGTCTTGTCGAAGGTCTCGACCAAGGTGGCGCGGACCGAGATCTTCTTGACGATGCCCTGCTGGCCGCCGGCGCTGATCCAATCGCCGACGCTGACCGGACGTTCGATCAGCAGAATGATCCCGCTGACGAAGTTCGACACGATGTTCTGCAGGCCGAAACCGATACCGACCGACAGCGCCCCCGCGACGATCGCAAAGGATGACATGTCGATCCCCGCCGAGGTGATGGCCAACAGCGCCGCCAGGAAAACCCCGACATAGCCCAGGCCCGACACCACGGCGTTCTGTCCGCCCGCATCCAGCCGCGTCTTGGGCAGGATCGAGGTGCGCAGCATCCCCTGCACCCCACGCGTCAGCGCATAGCCGATGGCGAAGATGATCAGGAAGGTCAGGATCGCGCCCGGCGACAGGTTCACCCCGCCCAGGCTGATGCCCTGGCGGAACCGGACCCAGTATTCGGCAAGCTCGGCGCCGGACGACCCCCAGATGATCAGGAAGATCGGGATGGACGCCAGGACCAGGCCGAACCCGGTCAGCAGCGGGGCCAGCCCCTCGCGTGCGCCTTCGGCCCCGCGCTGCATCATGTTGAACAGGTCGGCGGTGAAGTCCTGCAGCAGGATCAACAGCCCCACCAGCGCCAGCGAGAACAGCCACGGCCAGACCAGAAGGTTGCCCAGGTTGACGAAACCGGCCGCCGTCAGCAGCACCGCGATCGGCGCGATGATGCGCGTCAGGCGACCCGCCCAGGCCGCAATCCAGTGGCGATAGGACAGGTCCTGCGTCACGGCATCGCGTGTCAGCCGCCGCAGGATGTTGCCAAGCCGGAACATCGCCAGCGCGGCCAGCACGATCAGCACCAAGTGCCAGACGCCGGCCGACGCCTCTCCGAACTGGACGGGGACGCGGCCGACCTGCGCCTCGCCCTGTTCATAAAGGCCCGACAGCGGCAGCATGGCGCGCGACAGGATGTGGTGGATGGCCATCAGCAGGGCCAGCGTCTGGACCATGCGACCTGCCGAGACGCGAGCCTCCTCGGTCATCTGCAGCGAGGTATAGGCGATGGCGGTGCGCGGGAACAGCGCACGGGCCATCCAGATCCCGCCGAACAGGATCACCGCCGCCACCGGCAGCGCATTCAGGAACGGCGTCGTCCACGGTCCGGGCAGACCGGTGGCCTGGATGGCGCTGATGCCCAGATAGACACCCGCCATCGGCACGGCGATCTGGCCCAGGGACACGACGAACGCCAGCACCGCCTTGGAATATTCCGACGCCCGGCTGGACAGGCGGGTGGGCAGCGCCACGATCCATGCCCGTCCATAGGTCAGGATCAGCAGCGCCGCGATCAGGTAGCCCGCGACATAGGGCAGCCGGGGACGCAGGTCGGCCCAGATTTCGGGCGTCGCGTCCTGGCCCGACACCTCTCCTCCGACGCCCTCCAGCAGCGCAAGGCCGTCCGTCGCCGCCGCGGCCCACGATGCGGGCAGCACCGGAGACGGCGTCTGCTTGGCCAGTTCCAGCGCCTGGCGTTGCCGCACGATCTCGTCGATCTGGCCGATGATGGAATTGGCACGGCTGGTGGCCTCGGTCGCGGCGATGCGGGGGGCCTGGGCGGTGGACAGCTGCTGGTTCAGCTCGGTCCGCCGGTTTGCGACCTCCTCATCTTCCGTCGCACCCTCGGCAGGCGCGGGGCCAAGGGCCTCGATCTGGTTGCGCAGGGTGGCGATGCGGTCGCCGTTGGCGTTCTGACCCTCCTGCAGCCGATCCCGCCAGTCGACGATCCGCGCCCGCGTGCGGGCCAGCTCCTCGTTGGTGGCCTGGGGGTTCGCGGTCAGCGACTCGGCGCGTTCGGCGACCTGGTTCCAGGTGTCATAGTTTACGGATTGGGCGATGGCGGGCGCGGCTGTCAGGGCCAGCAGCGCCACCAGGAACGTTGCAATCAGATGTCGCATGAAACCTTTCAGTCTTCGTATACCTGCGGCAGATCCGGCGCCGGACGGGTCAGCCATTCCGGTACGGGAAGGCCCTTGGCGCGCAGAAAGTCGGGGTTGAACAGCTTTGTCTGATAGCGGGTTCCGTAATCGCACAGGATGGTGACGATCGTATGGCCCGGCCCCATCTCGCGCGCCATGCGGATGGCGCCCGCGATGTTGATGCCGGACGATCCGCCCAGGCACAGCCCCTCGTCCTTCAGCAGGTCGAAGACGATGGGCAGCGCTTCCTCGTCGGAGATGCGCCAGCTGTAATCGGGGGTGAACCCCTCCAGGTTGGCCGTGATGCGGCCCTGGCCGATGCCTTCGGTGATCGAACTGCCGGGGCTGTCGAACTCTCCGGTGGTGTAGAACGAATGCAGGGCCGCGCCTTCGGGATCGGCAAGGCCGATCTTGACGCCCTTGGGCTGCAGCGCGTCCGCGACGCCCGCCAGCGTGCCGCCGGAGCCCACCGCGCAGATGAACCCGTCGACCTTGCCGTCGGTCTGCTCCCAGATCTCGGGTCCGGTCGTCTCGACATGGGCCTGGCGGTTGGCCACGTTGTCGAACTGGTTGGCCCAGATAGCCCCGTTCGGCTCGGTGCGCGCCAGCGCTTCGGCCAGACGGCCGGAATATCGGACATAGTTGTTGGGGTTCTTGTAGGGGGCGGCCGGAACCTCGACCAGGGTCGCGCCGGCCAGCCGCAGCATGTCCTTCTTTTCCTGGCTTTGGGTCTCGGGGATGACGATCACCGACTTGAACCCCATCGATGCGCCCACCAGCGCCAGGCCGATGCCGGTATTGCCGGCCGTCCCCTCGACGATGGTGCCGCCGGGGCGCAGCGCGCCGCGCGCGACCGCATCCTTGATGATGTACAGCGCCGCGCGGTCCTTGACCGACTGGCCGGGGTTCATGAATTCGGCCTTGCCGAGGATCTCGCAGCCGGTCTCCTCGCTGGCGCGGTTCAGGCGGATCAACGGGGTGTTGCCGATCGCGTCGGCCAGATCAGAATAGATTCGCATGGCGATCGACCCTTTGTTCACAGGTGCAGGACTTTCCATTTACCTATACGCCCCCGGGTTGGAGGGGCAACCCCGCCCTGCCCCTCAGGCCTGCGCCCGCAGCCGGTCCCGCCGCGCGTCCAGCCACAGGGACAGGGTGGCCAGCGGCCCATTGGCGATCTGTCCCGCATCCACCAGCGCGGACAGCGTTTCGCGGTCCATCAGGTGGCCGCGAATATCCTCCGCCTCGGAATCCAGCCCGTGGACACCGGCGCAGCCGTCCGGCAAGTCCGCGATGCCGACATAGTGATACAGAAACTCGCACAGCGCGCCGGGGCTGGGATAGGCGTTGAAGGCCGGGATCAGCTGCGTGACCTGCAGCCCCGCTTCCTCCCGCGCCTCGCGCAGGATCGCGGCCTCGGGGGTCTCACCGGCGTCCACGCGGCCCGCGACCGGCTCCAGCAGCCATGGCTGCGGATCGCCGCGAAGGGCGGGGGCCATGCGGAACTGCTCGATCACCAGAACGCGGTCGCGGACCGGGTCCCAAGGCAGCATGACGGCAGCATCGCCCGACAGGAACGCCTCGCGGGTCATGGGGGCGGTCTCGCCGCCCTGATGCAGGGCATGGGTCAGCACCTGCCGCTCCACCCCGAAGAACCCCAGGAACGGCTGACTGCGCTGCTGAACGCGCAACGCATCGGCCGGACGCTGCGGGACGATTCCCTGCCCCGACGGCGCCGATGCGCGGGCGCGCAGCCGGCTGCCCGCCCAGATCCCCATCATCGGCAGCCGCCATGCCAGCAGGTCTGCCCCGGTCCCTTCGGGTGCCTGCAGGATCTGGACTGCGATTTCGGCGGCTATCGCGTCGCGGTCGACGATCGGCGCGTGATCCGCGGCGGGTCCGGGTCCGATGCCCATGACCTGCATCCCGCCCACCTCCTGCACCGTCAGGCCCATCACCGCGGCATAGCGATCCAGCTGCGGCGTCGGCTGTATGGCCAACCCCGGGACCGACCCCGGCGCAGGCAGCAGCGCGGGCCAGCCGTCAAACACGACCCCCGCCCGGTGGCCGCCGGTCAGGACACCCGGTACCTCGACGGGCGTTCCGTCAAGGCCCAGCACCGCGCGCAGCTGCGGCTGCGCCAATGCGCCGACGACGACGATCAAAGCTGCTGTCCCTGACCGCGAAGCGCCGCGGCCATGCCCATGTCATACGAGGTCTGTCCGAAAACCCGGTCGAACCCCGCAAACAGCAGCTGCGACAGCGCCTGCCCCTCGGCCGATGCGGCGTGCTGGGCATAATCCGCCAGTTCGGCGTCGCTCAGCGGGCCATAGGCCAGCATCAGGAAACCCTGCAGCCAGACCGTCGCCTCCGCCTCGATCTGGTCGCGCTGCGCCCAGGCATCGGCCATCAGCTGCTGCTGATCCGGGGCCATGTCGAACCCGCCTCCTTCGGCATAGCCGCGGGAAAAGGCGATGGCCGCGTTCAGGCCACCCGCGACATTGGGCGCGATCAGGTCCGCCCCGTTGATCAGCTGGACGATCTGTTCCGCACGCGGATCACCGTTGCGCAGGGCGCGGGCAAAGTCCGCCCGTGCCTGATCCTCGACCCCGTCCTCCAGCAGGGCGCGCCGCGCGGACCCCTCCAGGCGGATGACCCGCTGGCCTAGGCCGGACCCGTGAAAGGCCAGTGCGCGATCCACCAGCTGCGGGTCCATGCGCGCGGCGGCGTCGCGGACGCCCGCCCGGAACAGCGCCTCCATCCGCGGGGTGTCGTGGATTCGAGCGACGACACGGGCCCACGGCAGGCCGCCCCCGGCGATCAGCCCCTCGCCCTCCATCCGGGCGGCCTCGGTCACGGCCTCCTCCTGCAGGATCGGCATCAGTGCGGCCAGGTCCAGGGTGCGCCACATGCGGTCGGCCGCGTCCTGCTGCATCTGCACCAGATGGATGTCCGCAGGCGGCGGCACCGCCGGAGCGGGAGGTGCCAGAACGGCAAGCAATCCCAGAATGGTCAGCATGTCCCGCACCTTTCGCGAAAAATTTCGACGGTCGGGATTTTTTCGTCCAAACCCTCTTGCGCTTCAACCCCCACCCCTCTAATTCCGCGTCACCACACCAAGAAGCGCGGAGAGGTGCCGGAGTGGTCGAACGGGGCGGTCTCGAAAACCGTTGAGCCTGCAAGGGTTCCGTGGGTTCGAATCCCACCCTCTCCGCCATTTTCCATCAGTTCCGTTTCGATGGCCAATGTGGCATTTTTCAACAGAATAGTGCCAATGTCCCATTTTGGGGCCATGCTGTCGTGATGTCGGAAATGATGCATGGTGGCCCGTGAGAGATTCGAACTCCCGACCGGCCCGGTGTAAACGGGACGCTCTACCACTGAGCTAACGGGCCACGCTCGCCGCGCATAAAACCGATTTGGGTACCGCTTGGCAAGGGCGGATCAGACATCATCCGCGTGGCGCGTCACGGTTTCCGCACCGTTGCGGATCACGTGGATGCCGCCTTGGTGAATCACCCCCTGGGCCAGATGCGCGGAGGCTTGGCCCAAGGCAAGGCAGCGCAGCATGCGCAGGGTGATGCCATGGGTCACGACCAGCGTGGGGCCGGTCAGGTCCATCAGGAACGCGCGGCACCGTGCCTCCAGTGCGGCGAACCCTTCGCCGCCCGGGCAGCGGTCGTACCACGCCAAGTCGCCGCCGCGGAACAGGTCGGGATGGCGGCCGCGAAGATCACGCTCCAGGTGCCCCGCAAATTCACCCACGCAAATTTCGGACAGGCGCGCATCATGCCGGAACCTGTCGCCAAACACGATCCGCGCCGTCTGGTCGGCCCGTCCAAGCGGGCTGGAGACGCAAAAGCCATCGATCCCGCGCGTCAGGTGCGCCAGCCATCCGGCCTGACGTATCCCGCGGTCGGACAAGGGGGAATCGCCGCGGCCCTGCAGGCGGCCTTCGACGTTCCAGAGCGTCTCGCCATGGCGCATCAGATACAGGTCGGGAAGTGGAGCGGGTGAAGGGAATCGAACCCTCGTCGTAAGCTTGGGAAGCTTCTGCTCTACCATTGAGCTACACCCGCATCGTTCGTCCGGATAGCGGCTGGCCGCAGTCCCGTCAAGCCTCAGCGCAGGCCCATGTCAGCCAAGGCGGCAGCGATGGCGGGGGGCAAGGCCTCCTCCAGCGCGCGGCCTGCGGGCAGGTCCGGTGGCGCATCCGCAGCGGCCAGATAACGCCAGCCTTGGAACGGACGGCGCGGAACGGCCGCAACCCGAACTAGGTCGCGGTCCAGCACGATGCCGCAGCGCTGGATGCCGTCGGCACCCTCGACCCGTTCCAGGGTCAGGATGCGCTGGCGGGCCATCATGACGCCCTTGAAGACCCAGAAGATCGACCCGCCTTCCAGCAGCTCCGCCTCGCGCTTGGGCCACATGCGCGTTACGTGACGCGCCGGGCCGGACCCGAACCGGGTCTGCCACGCAGCCAGCTCATCGGGGCCTTCGGCACCCACGCACAGTTTCATCAGGTGAAGGCTTGTCGTCATGGCGATCACCTAGTCGCGCCCGACCCGTCCATCAAGCCCCGAACGCAAAACGGCCGCATCCGAAGATGCGGCCCCTGCGCGGTCAGTGGACCGAAATCACAGCTCGTCCAGCGCCTCGACGGCCTTTTCCAGCTCTGCCTTGGTCACGGTCTTCTCTTCGACCTTGGCCTTTTCGGCGATCAGGTCGACAACCTTGTCCTCGAAGATCGGCGCGCGCAGCTGCTGCTGGGCGGCCTGGTTCTGCTGGATGAACTCGAAGAACTGACGCTCCTGGCCCGGGTACTGACGGGCAGCGCGCAGCACGGCCTGGGTCATCTCCTGGTCGGTCACGGTGACCTCGGCCTTCTGGCCGATCTCGGCCAGCAGCAGGCCAAGACGCACGCGGCGCTCGGCCAGGGTCTTGTGCTCTTCGGTCGGCTCGATGGCATCGTGGTTGTGGCCCTGAACCTCGGGGTTCTCCTCGTGCCACAGCTGGTGCGCGATCTGGGCGGCCTCGGCCTCGACCAGCGACTTGGGCAGGTCGAACTTGACCGCCGCATCCAGCTGGTCCAGCAGCGAACGCTTCATGATGGCGCGGGCGGCGCCGGCATACTCGGCCTCCAGACGCTCGGTGATCTGCTTCTTCAGACCGTCCAGGTCGTCGGCGCCGAACTTCTTGGCCAGCTCGTCGTCGATCTCGGCCTCCTTCGGGGCCTTGACCGCCTTGACCGTGCATTCGAAGGTGGCGTCCTTGCCGGCCAGGTGCGGTGCGCCGTATTCCTCGGGGAACTTCACCTCGACCTTGACCTCGTCACCGGCCTTCACACCGACCAGCTGGTCCTCGAAGCCGGGGATGAAGCTGTTCGAACCCAGGACCAACGGATAGTCCTCGGCCGCGCCGCCCTCGAAGGCCTCGCCGACGACGAAACCCTTGAAGTCGATGGTGACCTGGTCACCGTCCTTGGCCTTGGAGCCTTTCTTGCGGTCCTCGAAGGACTGCGACGACTTGGCCAGGTTCTCCAGCGCCTCGGTGACTGCCGCGTCTTCGGCGGGCACGGTCAGCTTTTCCAGCGACAGCGCGGTCAGGTCGACCTCGGGGATCGCGGGCAGCGTCTCGTAGGTCACGTTGACCACGACGTCGTTGCCCTCTTTCCAGGTCTCGCCGTTCTCCATCTCGACCTTGGGCTGGGCGGCGGGGCGGTCGCCCGACTTCTCCAGGTGGTCCTTCAGCGCGCCGTCGATGGCGTCCTGCATGGCCTCGCCCAGGATGCGCGGGCCGAACTGCTTCTTCAGCATCGCCATGGGCACCTTGCCCTTGCGAAAGCCCTTCATCTCGACTTCCGGCTGAGCTTCTTTCAGCTTGGCGTCGACGGCTTTGGCCAGGTCTGCTGCGGGCAGCGTGAACTGATACCCGCGCTGAAGACCGTCGTTCTGCGTTTCCTTGACCTGCATCATCGTCCTCATAGAAAGAAGGGCCACCGATCCGGCGGCCTGAAAATTTGAGCCGTTCTAGTCGCCGTGCCGCTGGCCTGCAAGCAGATTGCGGTCACCGGGCGCTGGAACATCCCCGCCGCCGCGCTATGCTGCGTCCAACCGACAGGAGTCCCCATGACCGCCACCGACATGCAAGAACCGCGCCTGACATCCCTGGCCCATGGCGGCGGCTGCGGCTGCAAGATCGCGCCGGGCGTCCTGTCGAACCTGCTGCGGGGCAGCGCCGCCCTGCCCGTCCCGCCCGAACTGCTGGTGGGGATCGAGACGTCGGACGATGCGGCCGTCTACAAGCTGAACGACCGGCAGGCGCTGGTGGCGACGACCGACTTCTTCATGCCCGTGGTGGACGATCCGCATGATTTCGGTCGCATCGCGGCGACCAACGCGATCAGCGACGTCTATGCGATGGGCGCGACGCCCATCCTGGCGCTGGCGGTGGTGGGCATGCCGATCAACGCGATCTCTCATGCGACGATCGCGGCGATCCTGGATGGCGGCGCTTCGATCTGTCGCGAGGCGGGCATCCCCATCGCCGGCGGCCACACCATCGATTCGGTCGAGCCGATCTATGGCTTGGTGGCCTTGGGCCTGATCGACCCTGCCCTGCTGAAGCGCAATGCCGAGGCACAGCCGGGCGACCTGTTGGTGCTGGGCAAGCCCTTGGGCGTGGGCGTCATGTCGGCCGCGCTGAAGAAAGGCCAACTTGACGACGAAGGCTATGCCCGCATGATCGAGGTCACGACCAGGCTGAACCGCCCCGGCCCGGACCTTGCCGCCATCGAGGGCGTGCATGCGATGACCGATGTCACCGGCTTTGGTCTGGGCGGCCACGGGTTGGAGATGGCGCGCGGGTCGGGCTGCGATCTGATGATCGACTGGTCCGCCGTGCCGCGTCTGCCGGGCATCGATGCGCTGATCGCGGCGGGCCATGTCACGGGCGCCTCGGGCCGCAACTGGGCCAGCTACGGCGAGGGCGTGGCCCTGCCGCAGGGCTTCGGCGATGCCGAACGCGCGCTGCTGACCGATCCGCAGACCAGCGGCGGGCTGATGGTCGCCTGCGCGCCGGACGCGCTGGAGGCGGTGCAGGCGGCCTTTGCGCGCCACGGTTTCGCGGATGCCGCCGTCATCGGGGAGGTCGGCCCGCACAGCGACGCGCCGCGCGTCATTCTGCGCTAGAAGCGCAGGCCGAAGCTGATCGCGGCCCCTTCGGAGCCGATGCCAAAGCTGGCCGCGCCGAAGCTGATCCCGATCAGCGCACCGGCCAGCGCCTGATCGGCCGTATGTTCGCCGGCCTGCACACGGCTGAAAGCGGTCAGCCCCGCGGCGCCATAGGCGGCGGCGCCCAAAGCGGGATCGTCCTCCCAGCACTTGCCGGCCAGATCCGCGGCCCCGAAACCAGCGGCGGCGGAATGCCCCGACGGGAAACCCCGCCCCTCTCCGGTCGGACGGGTGCCCAGGGGCGATCCGTCGAATACCGCCTTGAGGCCCAGCACCACCGCCGCCTGCAGGGCACCGCGCACGGCGAAATCCTCCAGCCGATCCTGATCGGCCGCGCAGACGGCTGCCGCCAGCGGCAGCGCATATTTCATCGTGGTCCCGAACCGTTCCAGCCCGTCAGCACCCGCAGGCACGGCCAGCATGCAGGTCAGCCCGACAATTGCCGCGCGCATGGCTTTAGCGCTGCAGGGTCTGGAGGTAATCCGCCAGCGCGACCAACCGCGCGGGCGTGGCGACGCGCTGGCCCGAGCCGTCGTCATACATGACGACCGGCCCCTCGCGCAGGACCTCAAAGATCGGCATGTGCGATTCGCTGCGCCCCATCGTGTATCCGACCAGCTGGCCCATCACGCGGGTCTTGGGGAAGACGCCCCCATCCTGTGCGGCCAGCATGGTCAGGTCCGCGGGTGCGGGCACCATGCCCACGGCGGCGGGCCCGTTGCCCCGCCCGCCCGGCCCGTGACAGCTTGCGCAGTAATCCGCGTAATCGCGCGCCGCGCCCGTCGGTTGCGCCTCGGGCGCGCAGGCGGCGACCAGCCCCGCCAGCGCCAATCCCGCCGCCCCTGCCATCATCACTGCCCGCATCGTCCGTGCCCCCGTCGGTTGTCGTTTGGTCCAGCATGCMCCCGCGCGCGGGACGGTGCAACGATCAGGCGGCGGTTAGGCGCACCACGCGGTCCATCCGTGCCGCCAGGGCGTGATTGTGCGTGGCGATCAGCGCCGACAGGCCGGTATCGCGCACCAGCCCCATCAGCACGTCGAAGACCCTGTCCGACGTCTCGGGGTCCAGGTTGCCCGTGGGTTCGTCCGCCAGCAGCAACGCGGGCTGGTTCGCCAGCGCCCGGCAAAAGGCCACGCGCTGCTGCTCTCCGCCCGACATCTGGGCGGGGCGGTGATCCGCGCGATGGGCCAGGCCCACGCGCTTCAGCAGGTCGGCGGCCCGCGCCTGCGCGTCACGGGGGGCTGTGCCATTGGCAAGCTGCGGCAGGACGATGTTCTCGGCCGCGCTGAATTCGGGCAGCAGGTGGTGGAACTGATAGACAAAGCCCAGCTCCTGCCGCCGCGCCTCGGTCCGCGTGCGGTCCGGCAGGCCGGTCATGTCGCGGCCGGCCAACCACACCCGCCCCGTATCGGGCGTGTCCAGCAGCCCCGCGATGTGCAGCAACGTCGATTTTCCCGCCCCCGACGGGGCGACCAGCGCCACGACTTCTCCGCGCGCGACGGTCAGGTCCAGCCCGTCCAGCACCGTCACAGGCGCGGGACCGTCCTTGGCATATGTCTTGCCCACGCCCTCCAGCCGCAACACGTCACTCATAGCGCAGGGCCTCCACCGGATTCATGCGCGCGGCGCGGCGCGCGGGAAAGATCGTCACGACGAAGGACAGCGTCAGCGACAGCGCCACCGCGCGGAAGATGTCCCAGGCCCGCAGGTCGGCGGGCAGACGATAGATGCCGCGCACCTCGGGCTGCCACGCGCCGCCCCCGGTCAGCGCGTTCAGGGCCGCCATGATGTTGTCGACGTTCAGCGCCAGGGCCACGCCCAGGATCACCCCCGCGATCGTGCCGATGATCCCGGTGAAGGCACCGCACAGGAAGAAGACCCGCAGGATCGATCCTTCGGTCAGGCCCATCGTGCGCAGGATGCCAATGTCGCGGCCCTTGTTCTTGACCAGCATGATCAGCCCACTGGTGATGTTCATCGACGCGATCAGGACCAGCACCGACAGGATCACGAACATCACGTCGTCCTCCATGTCCAGTGCGGACAGGAACGACCCGGAACTGTCGCGCCAGGACCAGGTCTGAGCGCCCTCTCCGGCGGCGCGCATCAGGGGCAGCGTCCAGTCGTCCACGCGTTCGGGGTCGTCAACGAAGACCTCGATCTCGTCCGCGACACCCTCGCGGTTGAAATAGGACTGCGCCTCGGCAAGGGGCATGTAGACCCGCGTGCGGTCGATGTCATAACGCCCGGCGCTGAAAATATAGGTCACCTCATAAGCGTTCACCCGCGGGGTCGTGCCCATGGCGGTGCGCGCGCCCTCCGGCGCGATCAGGCGGATGCGGTCGCCCACCCTCACGCCCAGCTCGCGGGCGATGCCAGAGCCGATGGCGATGCCCTGGTCGAACCGCGCAAGGTCACCCTCGGACGTGGCGGGATCGACGATCCGGGGCATCGCCTCCAGGTCGGCCCGCGTGACGCCGAACACCTCGGCCACATTGGAGGAGTCGTTGGCGCTGGCCATCACCTGACCCTTGATGATCGCCGCGGTGCGGGTGACGCCCGGAACCTCGGCCAGCCGCGCGGCCATGGCCTCATAGTCGGCGATCCGACCGGGTACGACATAGACGTCGTCGGTGAACTCGTTGGTGATGGTCTGCGGCGCCATGTAGACGGTCGTGTGCGCGTTCGCGCCCAGGATCGTGTCCACGAACTCGGCCCGGAAACCCGCGCGGACGGCCAGCGTGGCGATCAGCGCCATGACGCCCAGGGCGACGCCGATTAGGCTGATCCAGGTCATGACGCTGACGCCGCCCTCGGCGCGCCGCGCCCGCAGGTACCGCCAGGCGATCATGAATTCGAAACGCGAAAAGCCTATCGCCATGGTCCAAGCCCCTGAATTTCCGCCCGGACCCTGCCCCCGCCGACCCCGAAATTCAACCCGACAAAGGCGTGAATGCCTTGCATTCGTGCTAATACCCACCTTGCGACGCCCGTCCCCCGGTGCGACATGAGGGGCATGGCAAAAGCGACAACAGCCTTCACCTGCACCGCCTGCGGCGCCGCCCACAAGAAATGGGCCGGGCGCTGCGACGCCTGCGGCGCCTGGAACACCATCATCGAGGAAGCGCCCCTGTCCCAGGGCCCCGGCCGGGGACTGGGCGCGGCCAAGGGTCGGGCCGTACCCCTGTCGGGCCTTTCGACCAGCGAACCGCCCCCGCCCCGCTTCCTGTCGGGCATCGACGAGCTGGACCGCGTGCTGGGCGGCGGCCTGGTTCCCGGCTCGGCACTGCTGGTCGGCGGCGATCCGGGCATCGGCAAGTCGACGATCCTGCTGCAGGCGGCCGCCGCGTTTTCGCGTGCGAACTATCAGGCGATCTATTTCTCGGGCGAGGAGGCCAGCGCACAGGTGCGGATGCGCGCCGTGCGCCTCGGGCTGGCCGAGGCCCCGATGCGCCTGGGGGCCGAGACGAATCTCAGGAACATCCTGACCACGCTGGACGCCGAACGCCCCGACGTGGCGGTGATCGATTCGATCCAGACCCTGTGGTCCGACACCGTCGAGGCCGCACCGGGCAGCGTGGCACAGGTCCGCGCCGCCGCCCACGAGCTTGTGACATTCGCCAAAAGCCGCGGTGTTGCGGTGATCCTGGTGGGGCATGTCACCAAGGACGGCCAGATCGCCGGCCCCCGCGTGGTCGAGCACATGGTCGATTGTGTCCTGTATTTCGAGGGCGAACGCGGACACCAGTTCCGCATCCTGCGCAGCGTCAAGAACCGCTTTGGCCCGTCCGGAGAGATCGGCGTGTTCGAGATGACCGGTAGCGGCCTGGCCGAGGTCACGAACCCGTCTGCGCTGTTCCTGTCGGAACGCGGCCAGCCCATTGCCGGAAGCGCGGTCTTTGCGGGCATCGAAGGCACCCGCCCCGTCCTGACAGAGGTTCAGGCGCTGGTGGCGCCATCGACGCTTGCCAGCCCCCGCCGGACCGTCGTGGGCCTGGACAGCGGCCGCGTCAGCACGATCCTGGCGGTCCTCGAGGCACGCTGCGGGATACCCTTCGCGGGGCTGGACGTGTTCCTGAACGTCGCGGGCGGCATGAAGGTCGCGGAACCCGCGGCAGACTTGGCCATCGCCGGCGCGCTTCTGTCGGCGCGCGAGGATAATGCCCTGCCCCCGGAGGCCGTGCTTTTCGGCGAAATCAGCCTGTCGGGGGCGCTGCGCCCCGTGTCGCAGACCGAAAACAGGTTGAAAGAGGCGCAGAAACTTGGTTTTTCACAGGCTATCCTGCCCGACGCCTCCAAGGTCGAGGGCCAGTCGGGAATGGCCCTTCGGCGCATCACCGATCTGACCGCATTTGTGGGCGAGGTCTTCGGCGCCGGCTGAACCGCCTGATACTGAACGACAACCGGCGCAAGGGGCGGTTTTATGGACGGATTTACGATCATTGATGCGGTGGTGGCGGCTGTCATCATCCTGTCGGCCATCCTGGCGTGGTCGCGCGGTTTCGTGCGCGAATCGCTGGCGATCCTGGGCTGGATCGGGGCAGCCGTGCTGGCCTTCCTGTTTGCACCCACGGTACGGCCGATGGTGGCGCAGCTGCCGGTGCTGGACCGCTTCATGGGCGACAGCTGCGAGCTGGCGACGATCGCGGGCTTTGCCGTCGTCTTCGCGCTGGCGCTGGTGATCTTCTCGATCATCACGCCGCTATTCTCCTCGGTCGTGCAACGCTCGGCCCTGGGTGGCGTGGACCAGGGGATGGGTTTCCTGTTCGGCGTGGCGCGCGGCATCCTGCTGGTCGCGATCGCCTTCATCGTCTATGACCGCGTGATGACCACGCAGGACGTCCCGATGGTCGAGAATTCGCGGTCTGCCCAGGTCTTCGAGCGCATGCGCGGCCAGATGGACGACCAGATCCCCACCGACGCGCCGGGCTGGATCGTGACCCGCTATGAACAGATGGTCATGGGCTGCACCGCCACCGGCACCCCCGTCACGACCGAAGCGCCCGCCGCGAACTGATCCGCCATGACAGGCAGATGACGAAAAAGCGCCCCTGCGGAACCGCGGGGGCGTGACTTTGTCGGCCGTCGGCACTACATGTCCCCCGACAGCACGACGACATCAGCCCCCACAGATCGAGGCCCGCGCGATGCAACCTTTCCTGGCCCATCCGTTCGATTCGGACCGTCTGCACGAGGAGTGCGGCATCTTTGGCGCGATCGGCGTAGTCGATGCCTCGAACTTCGTGGCCCTGGGGCTGCACGCGCTGCAGCACCGCGGACAGGAAGCGGGCGGCATCGTCGCCCACCATCCCGACTTCGGCTTCAACAGCGCCCACCGGTTCGGCTATGTCCGTGACAATTTCACGAAGCCCGACCTGATGGCGACGCTGCCGGGACAGCTGGCCATCGGCCATGTCCGCTATTCCACCGCCGGGACCAAGGCAAACACCGCAATCCGCGACGTGCAGCCGTTCTTTGGCGAATTCCACATGGGCGGCTGCGCGATCGCGCATAACGGCAATATCACCAATGCCGCTGCCCTGCGCCGCGAACTGATCGAGCGCGGCTCGATCTTCCAGTCGTCGTCGGACAGCGAATGCATCATCCACCTGATGGCCCGGTCGATCCAGCGCAACATCCCCGAGCGGATGAAGGACGCACTGCGCCGGGTCGAGGGCGCGTTCAGCGTCATCGCCATGACCCGCACCAAGCTGATCGGCGTCCGCGACGCCTTGGGCGTGCGTCCGCTGGTGCTGGGCCGCGTGGGTGAGGATGGGTACGTCCTGGCGTCAGAGACCTGCGCGCTGGACATCATCGGCGCCGAATTCCTGCGCGAGATCGAGCCCGGAGAGATGGTTGTCATCTCCAAGGGCCAGATCGAATCGTCGCGGCCCTTCGGCCCGTCGACCGGGCGCTTCTGCATCTTCGAACACGTGTATTTCTCGCGCCCCGATTCGATCATTGGCGGGCGGTCGGTCTATGAGACCCGCCGCCAGATCGGCGTGGAACTGGCCCGCGAGGCACCGGTCGAGGCCGATCTGGTCTGCCCGGTTCCCGACAGCGGCACGCCCGCGGCGATCGGCTTTGCGCAAGAATCGGGCATTCCCTATGGCATGGGGATCATCCGCAACCAGTACATGGGCCGCACCTTCATCGAGCCCACCGACCAGATCCGCAACATGGGCGTCCGGTTGAAGCTGAACGTGAACCGGGCACTGATCCGCGGCAAGCGGGTCGTGCTGGTCGACGACAGCGTGGTCCGTGGCACCACCAGCCGGAAGATAAAGGACATGATCCTCGATGCGGGCGCGGCCGAGGTGCATTTCCGGATCGCGTCGCCCCCGACCGCCTGGCCTTGCTTCTATGGCGTGGACACGCCCGACCGCGACAAGCTGCTGGCGGCGAACATGTCGCCGGAACAGATGCGCGAATGGATCGGCGTCGACAGCCTGTCCTTCGTGTCGCTGGACGGGCTGTACCGCGCGGCGGGAGAGGCCGCGGGGCGCGACCCGCAGGCGCCCCGCTATTGCGACGCGTGTTTTTCGGGCGACTATCCGGTGGCGCCCTTCGATCAGCTGGAGCGCGGCTTCCGCATGAAGGTCGGATCCGAGACCGCGGTCAAGCAAGCCGCCGAGTAGGTGCGTCCCACGACGGCCCGGGGGACGATCCGCTCAAGCGGGTCGTATCGTGCCGTGCCATCTCCCCAGATCGCATCCCCCAGCATATCGGGCTTGTGCCCAAGCGTGGTCAGTTCGGCACGGGTGACCCATCGCGCACGGTTCACGACGCCTTCGGGATCGGTCAGCGTCAACACGTCGGGCCCTGTCAGCGTGGCGCGGAAATGCACCTCGACCTGGTGAAACCGCCGGGAGGGGTCGTGGAATTCGTTCACCAGAAAGGGATCCCCGACGGCGATGCTCAGGCCCGTCTCCTCCAAAACCTCGCGCGCCAGATTATCGGGCAGCGAGGCGTGCGGGTCGACCCCGCCGCCCGGCAGGCACCACAGGTCGGACTGCTGCCCCGGATAGGCATTCACCACCAGCACGCGATCGCGATGGATGATCGCGGCACGCACCGCCAGTCGGATCATCCGGCGATCCGGTTCACATGGCCCATCTTGCGGCCCGGCCGCGCCTGCCCCTTGCCATAGAGGTGAACCTGCGTCCGCGGCTGTGCCAGCAGCGCGGGCACACGGTCCATGTCGTCGCCGATCAGGTTCTCCATCACCACGTCCACATGACGCTTGCCGTCGCCCAGGGGCAGTCCTGCCACGGCGCGGATATGCTGTTCGAACTGATCAACCGCGCAACCGGCCTGCGTCCAGTGGCCGGAATTGTGCACGCGGGGCGCGATCTCGTTCACGATCAGTCCCTCCGGGGTCACGAACAGCTCGACCCCCAGCACGCCGACATAATCCAGCGCGTTGGCGATGCGCGCGGCGATCAGCACCGCGTCGGTGGTCACCCGCCCGGGCAGGCCGCATGGCACCGTGGTGGTGCGCAGGATGCCGCCCTCATGGACGTTCAGGCCCGGATCGAAGGCCGCCACCTGGCCATCGGTGCCGCGTGCGATGATCACGCTGATCTCGGCAGTGAAGTTCACGAACCCCTCCAGGACCGACGGTGCGCCGGTCCAGTCGGCCGGACCCTCTCCGATGCGCACCTGCCCCTTGCCGTCATAGCCCATGCGGCGGGTCTTGAGGATCGACGGGCGACCGATCCGCGCGATGGCGTCGTCCAGCGCGCCCTGATCCGGCACGTCGGCAAAGGGCGCGACGGTCAGGCCGATGTCGGTCAGGAAGGTCTTTTCGGTCAACCGGTCCTGCGACACGGCCAGCGCGCGCCGCCCCGGGCGGATGGGGCGCAGGCTTTCCAGCAGATCCAGTGCGCTGGTCGGCACATTCTCGAATTCATAGGTGATGACATCGACGCTGTCCGCAAAGGCCCGCAGCGCGGCCTCGTCCTCATAGGGGGCGGTCGTCACGCGCCAGGCGACGTCACCCGCAGGGGCGGCGCCTGGTTCGAAGATCTGACAGCGCAGGCCAAGGCGGCTTGCGGCCGCCGACAGCATCCGGCCCAGCTGGCCGCCGCCCAGGMTCCCGATGGTACGGACCTCAGTCATCGGCGGGCTCCTCTGGGATCGAGGCCGACAGCGCCATGCGCCAGTCGTCCAGCCGCTGCGCCAGTGCCGGGTCGTTCAGCGCCAGGATGCCCGCGGCCATAAGCCCCGCATTGGCGGCACCCGCCGCCCCGATCGCCATTGTGGCGACCGGATAGCCCTTGGGCATCTGCACGATCGAATACAGCGAATCGACACCGGACAGCGCCTTGGTCTGGATCGGCACCCCGATCACCGGGACGCGGGTCTTGGACGCCATCATGCCGGGCAGATGGGCCGCGCCCCCTGCCCCCGCAATGATCACGCGCAAACCACGCCCGACCGCCGACTTGCCATAGTCCCACAGCCGATCCGGGGTCCGGTGCGCACTGACGATGCGGGTGTGATAGGGCACGCCCAGTTCGTCCAGGATCTGTGCCGCCTCGCGCATGGTCGGCCAGTCGGACTGGCTGCCCATGATGATTCCCACCGCTTCGGTCATCTATCGTCCCCGTATTGTGCGCCGCGTGCCTGTCCTAGCGCGGGTCCGCGCGGGTCGCAATCAGGCGATGATGTCGGGGGTCAGCTCATCCTCCAGTCGGGCGATGCGATCCTTCAGCGACAGTTTCTGCTTCTTCAGCCGCTGCAAGGCGACGGAGGCGGTCAGCTGGCCCTGAAGGGCGGCGATGGCCTCGTCCAGGTCGCGATGCTCGCAGCGCAGGGCCGCAAGACGGGCGCGGCTGATCTCGTCGTGGTTCATCGAATGCTGCATGTTCATCGGGCGGGCTCTTGGGAAATGCCGTGGTTCCGACTTATAGCGCGTCGCGCGGCATCTGTTAAGCTGGCATGGACAAACCACACGGCTCACGCCATCGTGAGGGTGTGTCCCGGAGGGTTGCTATGTCGCGGCTTGCCACCATTCTTGCGCTGATGATCGCCGGCCCCGCCGCGGGCCAGTCCGATGGCGATGTCACCTGGAACACGGGGCGCCTGCCCGACGGGCCCGGCCACGCCGCCGAGATCGCCTATGAGGGACGCAGGCTCAGCTATGTCTGCCGGCCCGGCGATGCGGGACGTCTGGTGATCGACGGGATGGGACAGTCCGACGATCCCATCGTCGTCCTGGTCGACGGACAGCGGATCGCCGTGCCGTCCGACATGACGAACGGCGTCCATTCGATCGCCGCCGATCCCGGATCGCAGCTGTTGTCGGCGCTGACCGGAGGGCGGCAGGTCACCCTGCTGGCCGGGCCGGTGACGCTCAGCCTGCCGTTGGAGGGGTCTCGGCGCGCGATCGGACAGGCGATGGAGGCCTGCGACCTTCGGCCCTGACAGCGCGGATCTTGCAAAACGATGCCGGCCTTTCCATATCTTGCGCAGGACGGGGGCCGCCGCAACGGGGCCCCGGACCTGCAGTCGCTGCAACGCAAAGGGCTGAGATGACGAAGATTTCCTTAGGGGCACATCCCTATCTGCTGGGGTTCGACCAGCTTGAACGCCTGGTGGAACGGGCCTCCAAGGGGGCCGAGGGCTATCCGCCCTATAACATCGAACACCTGCCGCCCGATGCCTTCCGCATCACCTTGGCCGTCGCCGGCTTTGCCGAGGACGACCTGGCCATCACGACCGAGGACCGCCAGCTGGTGATCCGCGGCCGGCAACCCGAACCGGACGACGCCCGCGTCTATCTGCATCGCGGCATTGCCGCTCGCGCCTTTCAGCGCAGCTTCGTGCTGGCCGACGGGGTCGAGGTGACGTCCGCCGCGATGGAAAACGGGCTTCTGCATATCGACCTGCGCCGGGTGAACCCGCAGCAGGTCGTCAAGACCATTCCGATCAGCCGCAAGCAAGGGGATCATCATGGATAGCAAATTTGATTTCGGAGGCGGTACGTCCGCCCAGACCGTCTACATCCGGCAGGTCGCCGCCGCGACCCTGCCCCGCGACGTTCAGGACCAACTGCCCGGCGTTCAGACCCTGTACGCCGTCCACGACACCGACGGCGAACGGTTGGCCTTGGTCCAGGACCGCGCCCTGGCCTTCACCTTGGCGCGCGAGAACGAGCTGCGGCCCGTCAGCGTCCATTAGGCATAGCGCATAAACGCGAAAGCTCGCCCATCGGGCGACCAGCAGGGCACGTTCAGCGTGCCCTGCCCACCGAACAGATCGCACAGCTTGCGCCGTTCCGTCCCGTCCGGCGCCATGATCCACAGGGACACGTCCCGGTCGCGCGGATGTTCCAGCGTTTCGGGCGCATAGGCCAGATAGACGACATGGCGCCCGCAGGGCGACGGATGCGGGAACCAGTTCACCGCGTCGTCGCGAAAGACCGGCGCGGCGTCCAATCCATCGACGCGCATCTTCCAGATCTGCGCATGACCGGTCGCGTCGCTGTTGAACCAGATCCAGGTGCCACACGCACTGAAATCGGGACCGTCGTGATGGGCGACGTCCGGGGTCAGCACCCGTTCGCCGCTGCCATCCATGTCGCAGGTGGCGATGCGCACCACGCGGTCGCCCCGCGCGCAGGCATAGACCAGCCGGTCGCCATGCGCGCCGTGCCACCAGCTTGGGCGCTGCGTGCCCACCGGTTGGGTGGCCGCGCCGTCCCAGACATGCATCCCGGCCCCGGTCCCGTCATGTGCGGAAAAGATCACCCGCCCGTCGGGCAGAAAGCCGTGGTCGTTGTTGCACCGTTCGGCGCAGCCGGTCTGCAGCAGCTGCAGGCCGTTGGCATCGGCGCGCCACAGGCGCCCCTCTCCGTTCACAAGAAACCAGCCGTCGGGGTGCCAGTTCGGCGCCTCGATCAGCATCGGGGTTCGCAGGATCACGCGGGACTGCCCGGTGGCGACCTCCCAGACCTCCAGGGACGACCGCCAGCTCATGGCGTCACCGCCCGGCGGTCACCGCGCCATTGGCGCAGCGCCAGCACCGTCAGGATCGCCGCAAAGACGCAGATCTGATAGGACAGCGCGTGGCCGATGGCCGCGGCATGGTCCTGATCAACGCGCAGGCGGACAAAGAACAGGCTGCTGACAATGGCAATGCCGATGGCCGCGCCGATCTGCTGAAACGCCTGCATCCCGCCCGTCGCTGCCCCCGCAATGCGCCCCGGCACGTCACGCAGCACCAGTTGGAACAGCGGAGAGATCGCCAGACCCATCCCCAGGCCGTTCATCGCCAAAGGCCCGGCCAGCGTAGCGGGGCCAAGATCGGCAGGTGGGTGGCCCGCCGCGTGGCGCAACCAGATCATCCCGGCCAGCATGACCGCCGCGCCCAGGGCGACCCGCCCCACCAGCGCCCGCGTCCCGAACCGCCCCGTGACATAGCTGCCCAGCATGATGCCCAAGGGAAATGGCGCCGTGGCGATGCCCGATTCCAGCGGTGTCAGGCCAAAGCCGGTCTGGAAATAGATGGCCAGGACCAGAAACATTCCCGGAATGGCCGAAAAATGCAGCATCACCACCGTCACCCCGGACAGAAAGCCCCGATCCCGCAGCAACACCATCGGCAGCAGTTGTTCCCGGTCCTCCGCCTCCAGTGCGTGCTGGCGTCGCAGGAACAGCGCTCCGACGGGGATCGCCGCGACCAGGGTGACCAGCGTCCACCACGGCCAGCCCAGCAGCGGTCCCTCGATCATCGGCAGGACGACCAGCGTGATGGCCAGACCGAACAGGCCCACGCCCCACCAGTCGATCGCCATGTCGCGCGACGATTCCAGTCGCGGGATCAGCCAGAACCCCGCCAATACGACCAACAGCCCCACCGGCAGGTTGACCAGGAAGATGGGCCGCCATTCAAGGCCATAAAGGTTTCCGCTGATCAGCACGCCGCCCAGCAGCGGTCCCGTGACCGCGCCCATGCTAATGACCACGCCCGCCAGCGCGAATGCCTTGGCCTTCTGTTCAGGGGGAAAGATCACGTGCATGATCGCCATGACCTGCGGCACCATCATCGCCCCGCCGATGCCCTGCAGCGCACGCGCGCCGATCAGGACGTTGATGTCGGGCGCAAGCCCGCACAGGACAGATGCCAGCGTGAACAGCCCCACGCCCGACAGGAACAGCCGCTTGCGTCCCAGCTTGTCCCCGAAGCGTCCGCAGGGCAGCAGGCCCACCGCAAATGCCAGCACATAGGCGGCCGAGATCCATTCGATCTGCGTCTCGCTGGCGCCAAGATCGGTGCGGATCGAGGGCAACGCGACGTTGACGATGCTGACATCGATCAGGTTCATGAAATTGCCCATCAGCAACAGCACGGTTGCGGCCCAGGGGTTAACGCCCTTGGGCGGGCTGGCGGGATGGGACATCGGGCAACTCCGTTGACGGTCAGCGCGGAACCATCCGCAGGCGCGCAAGGTTCCGGACGCCAAACGGCCCCGGTGTCGCACCGGGGCCGTTCGTATCACTGCGGCAGGGATCAGGACAGGCCGATCAGGCCCATGCTCTCCAGCTTCAGCAGCACCTGATGCGCGGCGCTGTCCACGTCGATGTCGGTCGTGTCGACGCGCAGTTCGGGGTTGGCCGGTTCTTCATAGGGATCGGAAATCCCGGTGAACTCCTTGATCTTGCCTACCCGCGCCAGCTTGTAGAGACCCTTGCGGTCGCGGCGTTCGCACTCCTCCAGGGGCGTGGCGACATGAACCTCGACGAAGGCGCCGCCGGCCTCGACCATCTCGCGCACGGCGCGGCGCGTCGCGGTATAGGGTGCGATCGGCGCACAGATCGCGATGCCGCCGTTCTTGGTGATCTCGGACGCGACATAGCCGATGCGCTTGATGTTGATGTCGCGATGCTCCTTGCTGAACCCCAGCTCGGACGACAGGTGCTTGCGGACCACGTCACCGTCCAGCAGCGACACGGGACGACCGCCCATCTCCATCAGCTTGACCATCAGCGCGTTGGCAACCGTCGACTTGCCCGACCCCGACAGGCCGGTGAAGAACACGGTGAAGCCCTGGTTGGCGCGCGGGGGCGAGGTGCGGCGCAGCTGCTGCACGACCTCGGGGAAGCTGAACCATTCCGGGATGTCCAGCCCCTCGCGCAGGCGGCGGCGCAGTTCGGTGCCGCTGATGTCCAGGACGGTGCTGCCCTCCGGGATCTCGTTCGCGGGGAAATACTGCGCCTTTTCCTGCACATAGACCATGTGCTTAAAGTCGACCATCTCGACGCCGATTTCCGACTGATGGGCCTTGAACAGCTCCTGCGCGTCATAGGGGCCATAGAAGTCCTGGCCCTGGCTGTTCTTGCCGGGTCCGGCATGGTCGCGGCCGACGATGAAGTGGGTCACGCCGTGGTTGGCCCGGATCAGGCCATGCCACACAGCCTCGCGCGGGCCGGCCATGCGCATCGCCAGATTCAGCAGCGACAGGTTGGTGGTGGCCGCCGGATACTTGTCCAGCACCGCCTCGTAGCAGCGGACGCGGGTGAAGTGGTCGACGTCGCCCGGCTTGGTCATGCCGACCACCGGATGGATCAGCAGGTTCGCCTGAGCCTCGCGGGCGGCGCGGAAGGTCAGCTCCTGGTGCGCGCGGTGCAGCGGGTTGCGGGTCTGGAACGCGACGACGCGGCTCCAGCCCAGCTTCTTGAACATGGTGCGCAGTTCGTTGGGCGTGTTGCGGCGGGCGCGGAAATCGTAATGCGTCGGCGCCTGCAGGCCCTTGACCGGGCCGCCCAGATAGATCGGGCCCGCGACGTTGTGCAGATAGTTCACCGCCGGATGCGCCAGGTCGTCGGCGCCGAACACCTTCTCGGCCTCCAGCGCCTTGTTCGGCACCCATTTGTCGGTCAGCGACATGATCGCCAGGATCACGCCCTCCTGGTCGCGCAGCGCGATGTCGGTGCCCGGCTCCAGCCCTTCGGCGAACGTTTCGGACACGTCCAGCGTGATGGGCATCGGCCACAGCGCGCCCGAGGTCAGGCGCATATCGCTGACGACGCCGTCATAGTCGGCTTGGGTCAGAAAGCCCTTCAGCGGGTTGAAGCCGCCGTTCATCAGCAGCTCAAGATCGCAGATCTGGCGCGGCGTCAGGTCCCAGCTGGGCATCCGCCCGGCATCGTCTTTCAGCGCGGCGGCCGACGCCTCGGAGACATAGAGTTCGGGAATGGGGGCATGCTTGGGCAGGGTCATGGTCACGACTCGTGGGTTGCGCAGAAACGGATCAATACGCGACCCTGCGGGGATCGCGCGACTCGAGGCGACGCATAGCCCCCATGAAAGCGATATTCAAGTCTGGGAAAACGCTTTTCGCTTTGGGCGTGCCGCGAGGAACCCGACCACACGCGTCACGTTGGGTCCGCGAACCGCAACGACAGGAGCGCATGATGACCGACCAGACCACCGCAAGCCAGGAAGAGCAGCGCGCCTTGTCCCAGGATGAACTGGAGCTGGCGAACCAGACCCGACAACCGGCCTTGGGCCGTTTGTCCGACAAGGAATTGTCCGATCTGGTGGGGCTGCTGCGTGTCCGTCGCAACCGCGCGCGCGACATTGCGGCCCGCCAAGGGCGCGAGGCGCGCGGAAAGGCCGGGCCCAAGGGCACAAACCCTGCGGCCGGCAACGCGGGCACGCGCAGCAAGGCCGAGTTCCTGACCGCCGCTCTGGACCGGGCGACGGCCGAACGCGAACGGCGCGAAGGCGATGCCGATCCCAGCCAGAAGGATCTGGCTGAGAAAGCTGCCGCACTGAAGGACGACGCCACCAACGCGATGATGGAGACCGGTGGACCGCTGCACCCAAACGACCCCGATGCCGATCCCGGCAAGGCCGGCCTGGCAGAGACGCAGCGTGAGGCCGCACCGTCGGGTGCCTTGGATCACGCGGGCGAGCTGCCGGCCCGCGAACGCTCGCGCGAGCGCGGCTGAGCCGTCAGTAGATGACGGCGACCGGCTGCTCAGGCTCCAGCTCGACCTCGCCCTTAGCCTCGAGGAAATGGGCGGCATCCAGCGCGGCCATGCATCCCATGCCCGCGCTGGTCACAGCCTGACGATAGATGTGATCGGTCAGGTCGCCCGCCGCGAACACGCCCGGGATCGAGGTGCGCGTGCTGCCCGCCTCGACCTTGACGTAACCGCCGTTGTGCAGCTCCAGCTGATCCTTGACCAGTTCGCTGGCCGGCGCATGACCGATTGCCACGAACACGCCGTCAGCCTTGATCGTCTGCGTCGTTCCATCAACCAAGTTACGCAGCGTGGCACCGCTGACGCCGACCGGGGTTTCGGTCCCGGTGACCTCTGCCAGTTCGCTGTTCCAGATCACCTCGACCTTAGGATGGGCGAACAGGCGGTTCTGCAGGATCTTCTCGGCCCGCAGGCTGTCGCGGCGGTGCACCAGCGTCACCTTGCTGGCAAACTTGGTCAAGAACAGCGCCTCCTCGACCGCGGTGTTCCCGCCGCCGATCACCACGACCTCGCGATTGCGATAGAAGAACCCGTCACAAGTGGCGCAGGCACTGACGCCGAAACCCTTGAACTTCTCCTCGGACGGCAGGCCAAGCCAGCGCGCCTGCGCCCCCGTGGCAAGGATCACCGCGTCTGCGGTGACCACCCGACCGCTGTCGCACGTCGCCGTGAAGGGACGCTTCTGCAGGTCCAGCGCGGTCACAAGATCGGTCACGATCTCGGCACCCATCGCACGGGCATGGGTCTCCATCTTGACCATCAGGTCGGGGCCCTGGATCTCGGTGTCGCCGGGCCAGTTCTCGACTTCGGTGGTGATGGTCAGCTGCCCGCCCGGCTGCATCCCTTGGATCAGCATCGGCTCCAGCATGGCGCGGGAGGCGTAGACGGCGGCGGTGTATCCCGCCGGGCCCGATCCCACGATCAAAAGTTTCACATGGCTGCGTTCGGTCATCTTGCGCCCCTTTCGCGGTTTGTGCATGAGGTAGTCCCTCATGCGCCGGACTGCAACGCATCCCCGCCACGGACCGACGTCGATAAGATTGTTGCGCCGGACGGGGCGGCATTGTAGTTTCCGGCAACGCCAAGACCTGACAGAAGAAAGACAACCATGGCCGGCGCCAAACTGGACGACATCGACCGCAAGATCCTGGCCGAACTTCAGGCCGACGGGCGCATGACCAATGTCGAACTGGCCCGCCGGGTGGGCATCTCGGCGCCGCCCTGCCTGCGCCGCGTCCGCACGCTGGAGGAGCTGGGCTATATCCGCGGATACCATGCCGACATCGACGCCCGCGAACTGGGATTCGAGGTGCAGGTCTTTGCCATGGTGCGCCTTGCGTCACAATCCGAACGCGACCTGTCGGCCTTCGAGGCATTGGTTCAGGAATGGCCGCTGGTCCGCGAATGCCACATGCTGAACGGAGAGATCGATTTCATCCTGAAATGCATCTCTCCGGACCTGTCGACCTTCCAACGCTTCCTGACCAACAGCTTGACCGCCGCGCCGAACGTGGCATCGGTCAAGACGTCGCTGGTGATCCGGGGTGCCAAGGACGAACCCGCCGTCCCCTTCGAGATCGTCGAGGAACGCGTCCGCGAAGCAGGCTGATCCTTGCGCAGGCTGGCCCGCCTGACGCTGCTGATCTGGTCGCTGGCGACGGTCGCGGTGACGGGCTGGATGCTGTCGCAGAACCCCTTTGCCGCACCGCTTGTCGATCGCGGCCTGGATCAGGCCCGTGCGGCCCTGATGCGCGCCGTGGCCGACCGCGCGACCCCGGACTGGCTGATCCCCCGCCTGACCGCCGCGCTGGATGCAGGCGACCGCCAGCAGGTGCAGATACTGATGGATCTGGCCCGCGATCAGGGCATGCCGCTGCCACCGGACCTGCGCGCACGCGCCGACGCCGCGCTGGCGGTCGGCATGCTGGACACGCTGTCCGATTGCGGCACCTGCATGCGCGACGTGACCGCCTGTCCCAGCCTGTCCCTGATCGCCGCCTGCACCCTGCCGTTCGAGCTGTCTCCTGCAGGCGATGCCGCGGCGCTGATCCGGCAGGGCGGCACCTGGGCTACCGGAGGCGACCCCGACGGCATCGAGGCTGCGCTGGCGACCCTGGGCCTTGCCGCGACCGCCGGCACCTTGGTCACGGCGGGCAGCAGTCTGTCGATTAAGGGCGCGGCCACCACGCTGCGCGTCGCGCGTCGCGCCGATGCGTTGTCACCCGGCATGACGCGCGCCCTGTCCGCCGCGGCGCGCAGCCCCGCGCCCGCCCGGGCCCTGTCCGGCATCGCCGGTGATCTGCGGACGATCGGGCGACAGGCCTCGGTTCCCGAACTGCTGCCGATCCTGCGGCTGGCCGACGATCCGGACGACCTGCGCCGCCTTGCGCGTCTGTCAGAAGCCGCGGGGCCGGACACGACCCGTGTGCTGACAGTGCTGGGCAAATCCGACAGCCTGCGCCTGATGCGGCGCCTGGCCGATGCCGCCATGGCCGCCGCCGCCCTGATCGCGCTGGTCCTGGGACAGATGGCGGCGTTGCTGGGCGCCGGGGTCCAGATGGCCCTGCGTCGTGGCCTGCGCCCGAACCCTGCGCGGCGGATGCCGCCTCCGCTGCGTTCAGTTGCGTTCGGGGGCTAGAGCGAGATGGCGCTGATCAGCCGACCGTAATCGGCCTGGCCCTCATGCGTGGACCGGCGATAGCTGAAAAAGCGTTCGGGGTCGAAATAGGTGCAGTGCCGCGACCATTCCGCCTGCACGCCAGCCGCGCGCAGCCGTGACAGCCCGAACGCGGGCAGGTCGAACATCGGCCGACTATTCGGACCGCCGGAAAAGAACCGGTCATTGGCAGTATCGTCGGCCAGAAACTCATCCATGAATTCGAGACTGACCTCATAGGCGCGCTGGCTGATCGTGGGGCCGATCACCGCGCGGATGTCGGTCGCACCCAGATCGCGCATGGCGGCCACCGTCGCCTCGATCACGCCGGCGATGGCGCCGCGCCAACCGGCGTGACAGGCGCCGACGACGCCGGCCGCGGCATCGGCCAGCAGCACGGGCTGGCAATCGGCGGTCAGCACGGCCAAGGCCACGTCGCGCCGGGCGGTGACCAGCCCGTCGGCCTTGATGTCCTTGACCACATCGACATCGTGATCGTCCGTCAAGGTGACCACGTCCGCCGAATGGATCTGCTTGACGGTGGCCAGCGGCAGGCCCATCGCCCCCGCCACGCGGGCGCGGTTGACCAGCACCATCTCGCTTTGGTCCGAAGAGCGCCGCCCACAGTTCAGACCTGCGAACAGCCCGGAGGATGCCCCGCCCTTTCGCGTGAAGAATCCGTGCCTTACGTCGGAAAGCAACGGGTGGGTCAGGATCTCAAGCGTGGTCTGCATGGGCCTCCAGCGCGACAAATCCGGGGACGGGCGGCGCGCCCTTGGGCCAGATCGCGATTACCTTGAACAAGTGACCCATTTCGTCGGGGTGGGTCAAGCGCCGAAGCGCGGCCATCGCGCTCCCGTCACCCGCAGCGGCAAGCCGGGCTGCCCGTGCCTCGGCCCCCAGGGCGCGCAGCCAATCGCCCTGCCGCACGGGACGCGACGCCACCGCCCCGCCCCGGATGGCCGCGGCGGCCAAGGGTGCGAAATCAACATGCGCCGTCAGGTCGGCCTGCCCCGGATGCGCCAGCGGATCTTCGGGAGCATGGTTGCGCAGGGCCTGAAACGTGTCGCCGAACCCGTTCCACCCGCCATAATCGATCAGGATCGCGCAGCCGCCATGGGTCGCGATGTGGCGGGCCGCAGCCTCGACAAAGGCCGCGCCTTCGGGACATTCCTCGACGATGTCGCCCACGGACCCCGTCCGGGACAGCGGCACGACGGGGCCAAGCCCCATGCGCAGACCATCATCCGACAGCCCGACCAGACGCTCCCTCCAGCCATCGTCGGTCCGCTGGTACTGACGAATTGGGAGGGCATCGATGAACTCGTTTCCGATCAGGAATAGTGGTTTAAATCCTATATCCTCGATCCGGTCGAGATGCGTGACGGGTCCGAGACGATCGCGCTGAACGCCGCGCAGATGCGGCGAGGCCTCGATCAGGGCGACGTCGGCGGCCTGGTGCAGACCGGGCACCTGCCGCATCGCGCGCAGCATGTCGGCCATCAGCGTCCCGCGACCCGGTCCCGGCTCGACCAAGGCGAACGGGGCCGGGGCACCCTGGTCCAGCCAGGTCTGCGCCAGCGCAAGGCCGCACAGTTCGCCGAACATCTGGTGGATCTCCGGCGCGGTCGTGAAATCACCCGCGGTGCCGAAGGGATCGCGCGTCGCGTAATAGCCGTGACGACTGTCCATCAGGCAGACCTGCATGTACTCGGCCAGGCTGATCGGCCCCGTCGCGCGGATGCGCGCCGCGATGATCGCGGCCAGGGGCGTCATGCGGCGACGGGCGGGCGGCGCCGCGCATAAGCCACCAGCGCCAGTCCGATCAGGACCATCGGCAGCGACAGCGTCTGCCCCATCGTCAGGCCGATCACAGGGCCGCCCAGGACGTGGCCAAGCGGGTTGTCCGGCGTGATGAACTGGGCATCGGCGACGCGGAACAGTTCGACGAACATGCGCGCAAGCCCATAGCCGGCAAGGAAAACCCCGAACGCAAGGCCCGGACGGCGCAGCCCTCCGGCGCGAACCAGGACCAGCAGGATCAGCCCCAGCAGCAGGCCCTCAAGTCCCGCCTCGTACAGCTGGCTGGGGTGGCGGGCGCATGGTCCGACGATGCCGGGACAGGTCTGCGCCGCCTCGCCGGGAAAGACCACGCCCCACGGCAGGTCGGTGGGGCGGCCCCACAGTTCGGCGTTGATGAAGTTGGCAATGCGCCCGAAGAAGATGCCGATCGGTGCCACGACGGCCATCGCGTCGGCCAGCCGCAGGACAGGCACGCCCTGGCTTCGCGACCAGGCCCAGGTCGCGACGATCACGCCGGCAAAGCCGCCGTGAAAGCTCATCCCGCCCTGCCAGACCTGCAGGATCTGCCCGGGGTTCGACAGATAGTAGGCGGGCTCGTAGAACAGCACGAACCCCAGACGCCCGCCCAGGATCACCCCCAGGATGACCCAGGTCAGCAGGTCGTCGACCCGGTCGGGCGCGGTGGGCGGCGTGCCGCCCCACAGCGCGGGACGGCGCATCATCGCGACGATCAGCCGCCAACCCAGGATCAGGCCGGCCAGATAGGCCAGCGCATACCAGCGCAGCGAAAACGAGAACCCGCCCAGGGTGATCGTGAAGATTTCGGGGGCGACGTCGGGAAACGGGATCATGGGGCCTCGGGTCTGCGATTTGCCGCGCACGCTAGTCGCCAAAGCCGCACTGTCAACATTGAACCCGGGACCGCACCGGACCATATAGGACGCAACGCAAGACAGAAGGGCACCGCCAGATGACCACTCAGAACCGTTTCTTCGACGACATGTCCAAGCTGATGACCAACGCGATGGGCGTGGCCCAGGGCGCCCGCAGCGAGGCCGAGACGGCCATGAAGGGCTGGATCGACCGCTGGCTGGCCGACCGCGACTTTGTCACCCGCGAGGAGTTCGAGGCCGTGCGCGAGATGGCGATCAAGGCCCGCACCGAGAATGCCGAACTGAAGGCGCGGCTGGACGCCATGTCCGCCGGTGCCGACAAGCCTCAGGGCTGAAGCACCGTCTGCCCCACCAGCGTTCCCGCGCGGTCATAGACCAGCACCCGGTCGTCCGTCGTCAGCACGACGATCCGATCGGTCGCAAAGGTCACCGCGCGGGTTTGCGCATCCTGGGGCAGCGTGATCGCATCTGGCAGTTCGGGCAGCACGGGCTGGTTCAGCCGCACCCACAGCAGCGCCACGACCGCGATCATCCCCACCCCCATGACCAGCGTCAGCCCCGTCACCAGCGTCTTCAGAAAGCGCAGTTCCGGGACGGCTTTCGCCGCCACCTTCCAATCGGTATCATCCTGCGCCATGTCGATCCTTTCCGTGACCATTCCGGCCAACCCGCCCGACCGACTTGATAAGGCGCTTGCCATGGCGGTGCCAGAGGATGCGGCCCTGTCGCGGTCGCGCCTGGCGCGGCTGATCGCCGATGGTGCGGTAAGCGGTCCGGACGGCCTCGCACGCGACGTCAAGGCGCGCGTCGCCGAGGGTCAGGAATACCGCATCGCCCTGGCCCCGCCCGAGCCTGTCGAGACGCGGGCCGAGGCCATTCCGCTGGTCATCGCGCATGAGGATGATGACCTGATCGTGATCGACAAGCCTGCCGGGATGGTCGTCCATCCCGCGCCGGGCAGCCCCACCGGCACGTTGGTCAATGCGCTGCTGGCGCATTGCGGCGATTCGCTGTCGGGCATCGGGGGTGAAAAGCGCCCCGGCATTGTGCACCGCATCGACAAGGACACGTCGGGCCTGCTGGTCGTCGCCAAGTCGGACCGCGCGCATCACGGCCTTACCGCCCAGTTCGAGGCGCATACCGCCAACCGGCGCTATCTTGCGCTGGCGCACGGGGCGATCGACGCGGCCGATCCGCGTTTGCGTGGCACGCCCGGCGTCTCGTTCGAGGAAGGGCTGGTGCTGCGGATCGCCACGCACCTGTCGCGCCACCCGACCGACCGCCAACGTCAGGCGGTCTTTGCCGACAAGGGCCGTCACGCCGTGACCCGCGCGCGGTTGCTGGAACGGTTCGGCACGCCGCCTTCCGCCATGCTGGTGGAGTGCCGGTTGGAAACGGGGCGCACCCACCAGATCCGGGTGCACATGGCCCATTGCGGCCTGGGGCTGATCGGCGATCCGGTCTATGGCGGGTCGCGACGTGCCTCTGCCAAGGCGCTTGGCACCGCGGCGGCAGCGGTCCAGGCGTTTTCCCGACAGGCGTTGCACGCCGCGCATCTGGGGTTCGTCCATCCGGTCACCGGGGTCGAGATGGGGTTCGACAGTCCCCTGCCCCACGACATGCAGGCCCTTCTGGATGCCCTTCGCACTGCCCCTTGACGACAGCGTGAGCCGACCACACATGACACTGCCCGCGCGGATGCGGCATTCTGTCCCGGAACCGGGCTGTTCGACGCTGCGTTAACCGGTCTCTGCGAAAGGCGAACATCATGGCGACTTATGGAAATCTTCCCGCCCCAAGCCCGGAACAGGGTCTGAACCGCTATCTGCAGGAGATCCGCAAGTTTCCGCTGCTGGAACCCGAACAGGAATACATGCTGGCCAAGGCATGGGCCGATCATGAGGACAGCGATGCCGCGCATCAGCTGGTCACAAGTCACCTGCGTCTGGCCGCAAAGATCGCGATGGGCTATCGCGGCTATGGCCTGCCGCAGGCAGAGGTGATCAGCGAGGCGAATGTCGGCCTGATGCAGGCGGTCAAGCGGTTTGACCCGGAACGTGGCTTCCGCCTTGCCACCTATGCGATGTGGTGGATCCGCGCCTCGATCCAAGAATATATTCTGCGGTCCTGGTCCTTGGTCAAGATGGGCACCACAAGCGCGCAGAAGAAGCTGTTCTTCAACCTTCGCAAGGCCAAGTCCAAGATCGGAGCCTTGGAGGAAGGCGATCTTCGTCCCGAGAACGTCGCCCAAATTGCCACCGAACTGAACGTCACCGAAAAGGAAGTCGTCGACATGAACCGCCGGCTTTCCGGTGGTGACGCCTCATTGAATGCTCAGGTCGGGTCGGGCGATGGCGAATCGTCGGCGCAGTGGCAGGACTGGCTGGAGGACACGAACGCCAATCAAGCCGAGGCCTATGCGGAATCCGAGGAGCTGGACACCCGGCGCCAGATGCTGATCGACGCGATGGATGCACTCAACGAGCGTGAGAAGGACATCCTGATGGAGCGTCGTCTGCGCGACGATCCGATGACACTGGAGGACCTTTCCAGCCGCTACAGCGTGTCGCGTGAACGCATCCGCCAGATCGAGGTGCGCGCGTTCGAGAAGCTGCAGGAACGGATGCGCACCCTGGCCCGCGACAAGGGCATGCGGATCGCCGATACGGTCGAGTGACCCGCGCTGCATTGACGCAACGCGGCGCGTCGCTATGGTCTGGGCACCCTGCAGGACGACCCTAGACCATGCCCGCCCCCGTGACTGCCCTGACTGAATTCCAGCGCCTTGAGGCGCAGGGCTCGTGGCGCGAGACGCCCGAATCACGGCTGCGCGAGGTCATCGTCTCGGTGGGCGCCGCGACGCTGACGATGATGGACCCGAAATCTGACCGGCCGTTGTCGCACTGGTCGCTGCCTGCGGTGACGCGGATCAATCCGGGACAGCTGCCCGCGATCTATACCCCGAACGGCCAGGCACCCGACGAGACCGTCGAGATCGACGATCCGCTGATGATCGAGGGGATCGAGCGCGTTCAACGGGCCATCGCCATCCACCGTGCCGTGCCGGGCCGCCTGCGGGGCGTCGTCACGGTGCTGGGCGCGGTCGCCATGCTGGCTGCCCTGACATTCTGGCTGCCCGACGCGCTGATCCGCCATGCGGCCCGGATCGCTCCACCCGCGCAGGCGCGAACAATCGGTTTGGCCGTGCTGGCCGATCTGGAGCACAGCGCCGGTGCCGTCTGCCGGCGCCGGTCGGGCCAGCAGGTGCTGGACTGGATCGCACCCCAGTTGATCGGCGACCAGGCGCTGGTGCAGGTCGTGCCCGCGCCGCTCAACGGGGCGCGTCGCCTGCCGGGTGATCTTTACGTGTTGGGCAACGACCTGCTGGCCACCACCCCCGGGCCCGAAGCCTCTGCCGGTCACCTGATCGCCGCCCGTCTGGCGGTCGAGGACAAGCAGGCGACGCTGGATGCGCTGCGGCATGCGGGGCTGATGAACTCACTGCGCCTGATGACGCTTGGCACGCTCTCGCGCGACGCGATGCAGGGCTATGGAGAGACGCTGCTGTCGCAGTCTTTGCCGCGACCCGACCTGGCCAGCCTGCCCCCGGCCTTTGCGGAACGCGGGCTGTCGACCGAACCCTATGCGCGCAGCATCGATCCGACCGGCGCCGCTGTCCTGCCGCTGATTGAGGCCGACCCAATCCGTCAGGGAACCACGCCTGCCCGCCTGCTGACCGACGAACAGTGGCTGGCGCTGCAGCAGATCTGCGCGGGCTGACGCCCCCTTAGACGAACTGTTCGCGCAGCAGGCGTTCGTCCAGCCCGTGGCCCGGATCGAACAGCAGGCGGTGACGGATGTCGTCGGCACTGCGGATTTCGACCTGCGTCACGTGGCGGACAGAACGGCTGTCGGCATCGGCCATGACGGGGCGGCGGTCAGCATTCAGCACCTCGATCACCACGGATGCACCCTTGGGCAGAAGCGCCCCCCGCCAGCGGCGCGGACGGAAGGGCGCGATGGCGGTCAGGGCCAGCACCTCTGATCCGATCGGCAGGATCGGCCCGTGCGCGGAGTAATTGTACGCCGTCGATCCCGCCGGGGTGGAGACCAGCGCACCGTCGCAGACCAGCTCCTCCATCCGCAACCGCCCGTCGACATGGATGCGCAGCTTGGCGGCCTGCGGCCCCTCGCGCAGCAGGCTGACCTCGTTGATCGCCAGGGCCTCGGTGCAGGTGCCGTCGGCGCAGGTGGCGCGCATGCGCAGCGGGTTGATGACCGTCTCCTCGGCCAGGGCAAGGCGGTCGGTCAGGTCGTCCTCGGCATAGGCGTTCATCAGGAACCCCACCGTGCCACGGTTCATGCCATAGACCGGCAGCCCCCGACCCTGCGTCGCGTGCAGGGTCTGCAGCATGAACCCGTCCCCGCCCAGGGCCACCACGACGTCGGCCTCCGCCAGCGGGGCCTGGCCATAGCGCGCCGTCAGCACGGACAGGGCCGCCCGGGCGGTCTCGGCGTGGCTTGCGGTGAAATGCACGTTGCGTGTCATCGGCCGTCCTGTCCCGTGATGGACCCGCACCATCACGCGCGACAGACATGATGACAAGCGCATTCCGCAGCGCGTCGCAACGGGCGGGATGCGGGTCGTTTTGTCACTTTCGGCATGCGCGACGTTGCGTTAAAAGACGCAAACTCAAGCCGCCCCAGCCCAAAAAGGACGAAAGACCGATGAACGCACCGACCCGCGACAACGGCTTCTTCACCGAAACCCTGGCCAGCCGTGACCCCGACATTGCCAAGGCGATCACCCAAGAGCTGGGCCGCCAGCGCGACGAGATCGAGCTGATCGCCTCCGAGAACATCGTCAGCCGCGCCGTGATGGAGGCTCAGGGGTCCGTCCTGACCAACAAGTATGCCGAGGGCTATCCGGGCAAGCGCTATTACGGCGGCTGCCAGTACGTCGACATCGCCGAGAACCTGGCGATCGAGCGTGCCAAGCAGCTGTTCGGCTGCGAATACGCCAACGTCCAGCCCAACAGCGGCAGCCAGATGAACCAGGCCGTGTTCCTGGCACTGCTGCAGCCGGGCGACACCTTCATGGGCCTGGACCTGAATTCGGGCGGTCACCTGACCCACGGATCGCCGGTCAACATGTCGGGCAAGTGGTTCAACGTCGTCAGCTATGGCGTGCGTGCGCAGGACCATCAGCTGGACATGGACGCGATTGCCGAAAGCGCCCGCCAGCACAAGCCCAAGCTGATCATCGCGGGCGGCACGGCCTACAGCCGCAGCTGGGACTGGGCCGCCTTCCGCGCCATCGCGGATGAGGTCGGCGCCTATCTGATGGTCGACATGGCCCATATCGCGGGCCTGGTCGCGGGCGGCGCGCATGCCTCGCCCGTCCCGCATGCCCATGTCGTCACCTCGACCACGCACAAGTCGCTGCGCGGTCCCCGCGGCGGCCTGATCCTGACCAACGACGCGGACATCGCCAAGAAGATCAACAGCGCCGTGTTCCCCGGCCTGCAGGGTGGCCCGCTGATGCACGTGATCGCCGCCAAGGCCGTGGCCTTTGGCGAGGCGCTGCGCCCCGAGTTCAAGACCTATGCGGCGCAGGTCGTCAAGAACGCCGCCGCCATGGCGGACGAGCTGATGAAGGGCGGCATCGACATCGTGTCGGGCGGCACCGACAACCACCTGTGCCTGGCCGACCTGCGCCCCAAGGGCGTGACCGGCAAGGCGACCGAGGCCGCCTTGGGCCGTGCGCACATCACCTGCAACAAGAACGGCGTGCCGTTCGACCCTGAAAAGCCGTTCGTGACCTCGGGCATCCGTCTTGGCGCGCCCGCAGGCACCACCCGCGGCTTTGCCGAGCCCGAGTTCCGCCAGATCGCCCGCTGGATCGTCGAGGTCGTCGACGGCCTGGCCGCCAATGGCGAGGAGGGCAATGCCGCGGTCGAGGACAAGGTCCGCGCCGAGGTCAGCCAGCTCTGCGCCCGCTTCCCGCTGTACCAGGGCATGTGATCGCCCGACATCGGTGACCTGAACGCTCCGCTGCGCACCCGCGCGGCGGGGTTTTCCGTTTGTGCCATTTGCGCATCCTGCAGTTTCGCGTCATGGTTTGCGCGGACATTTAGGGATGAGGACAGATGACACCACCCAATCGCCCCCAAGCCGAACCGCGCTGGAGCCTGGTCGGCCCAGGCCTGGTCGTGGCCGCAACCGGCGTCGGCGCGGCCGACCTGATCGCCACGACCGTCGCGGGCAGCAAATACGGCTATGCCCTGCTGTGGGCCGTCGTTGCGGGCTGCATCATGAAGATCGTGCTGGTCGAGGGTGCCGGCCGCTACAGCCTGGCCACCGGCAACACCATCTTCGAGGGATGGAGCACGCTTGGCAAATGGACCAGCTGGTATTTCGGCCCCTACATCGTGATCTGGGGCTTTGTCTATGGCGCGGCGGCGATGGCCGGGACGGGGCTGGCGCTGACCTCGCTGATGCCGTTCCTTGGCGTTCCGGCTTGGGGCATCCTGTCGGGCCTGTTGGGCCTGGCGCTGGTCTGGTCGGGCCGCTACGACCTGTTCGAACGGGTGCTGACCGCGATGGTCATCCTGATGTTCATCGCCATGGTCCTGGCGGCCGCAGCCACCCTGCCCAACCTTGGCGAGGTCCTGACCGGCCTTGCCCCGATGATCCCGGATGGCGCGATGATCAACGTCCTGTCCGTCGCGGGCGGGGTCGGCGGCACGATCACTCTGGCGGCCTATGGCTACTGGCTGCGCGAGAAGGGCTGGGACAGCCCGCGCTTCATGTCGGTCATGCGCATCGACAACGCGGTCGCCTATCTGGTGACCGGCCTGTTCGTCGTGGCGACGCTGATCGTGGGGGCGGAACTGCTCTACTCTGCGGGCATCGCCATCGGCGGCGGTGATCAGGGCATGGTCGACCTGTCCCGCGTCCTGGGTGAGCGCTATGGACCCTGGCTCAGCAAGCTGTTCCTGATCGGATTCTTCGCGGCATCGTTCAGCTCGCTGATCGGGGTGTGGAACGGGGTCAGCCTCATGTTTGCGGACTTCATGGGCCATGTGCAGGGCAAGCCGCACGCCCATCCCGACCGCCTGGCGGGCGGGCGCTACTATCGCGCCTACATCGTCTGGCTGACCATCCCGCCCATGGCGATGCTGTTCCTGGGCCAGCCGGTGCTGCTGATCCTGGCTTACGGCGTGCTGGGCGCGCTGTTCATGCCGTTCATGTCGGTCACGCTGCTGTGGATCCTGAACACCGACCGCGTACCCGCCGAATGGCGCAACAAGCCTCTGACCAACATCCTGCTGGTCATCTGCACGCTGGCCTTTGCCGCGCTGGCCGTCGATCAGCTGCGCAGCTCGATCATGCGGCTGTTCTAGGACTGCCAGGCCGGCTTGCGCTTCTCGAAGAAGGCCGAGATCCCCTCGGGGGCCTCGGCGCCCTGCCAGACGGCGACCAGGCGGTCGATGCTGTCCTCGATGACGGCGGCGTCGATGCGCGGACCAAGCGCGCGGCATTGCGCCTTGGCTGCCGCGACCGCCCCCGGTGCCGCCTGCAGGAAGGGGGCCAGCTCGGCCTCCACCGCCGCATCCAGATCCGCCGCCGCGACCCGGCGCGACACCAGGTTCAGATCCACCGCCTCCGCGGCATCGAACAGGCGCGCCGAAAAGAACACCCGCCGCGCTGCGGGCTCGCCCATGCGGGCCAGCACATAGGGGCCGATGGTCGCGGGGATCAGGCCCAGCCTGACCTCTGTCAACCCAAACCGCGCAGTATCAGCGGCCACGACGATGTCGCTGACCGCCATCATGCCCACGCCGCCGCCGAAGGCATTGCCGTGAACCCGCGCGATCACCGGCTTGGGCAGCAGGTTCAGCGCCGAGAGCATCCCGGCCAGCGCTTGCGCCCCCTCGCGCCGCGTCGCGTCATCCGCGGCCATCTGCTCGCGCATCCAGCCCAGATCACCGCCCGCGCAGAAACTGCCGCCTTCGGCGGCCACCACCACCACGCGCACGGACGCATCCGCGCCCAGATCGGCGGCGGCCCGGGTCAGTTCGTCCATCATCGGGCGGGACAGGGCGTTGTGCTTTTCCGCACGCGTCAGCCACAGGGTCGCCACGCCACGGTCGTCGCGGTCGATGCGGATGGTGTCAGGCATCGGGGGCCTCCCTCAGGGCGCGGGCCATAGCGGCGGCGCGGGTGATGATCTCCATGTCCAGCCCATGCGCAAAGCCGCGCGCGTCCAGGTGCCGGGCCAGAGCCTCGGTCGCGACATTGCCTGCCGCACCCGGCGCATAGGGGCAACCGCCCAGGCCGCCCACGGCCGCGTCAAACACCCGCAACCCGCGCTCCAGGCTGACATCCACGTTCTGCAGCGCCCGCCCGGCGGTGTCGTGGTAATGCCCGGCCAATCGGTCGGCGGGCAGTTCCTCCAGCACGGCGGCCAGCATGGCGTCAATGGTCTCGGGGCGGCCCTGCCCGATCGTGTCGCCCAGGCTGATCTGCTGACAGCCCATGTCGCGCAGCGCGGCGGCCACGCGGGCCACGGCGGCCGGCGCCACCGGCCCGTCGAAGGGACAGTCGGTCACCACGCTGACATAGCCGCGCAGCGCCATGCCATCGGCCTGCGCCTGCGCTGCCACGGGGGCCATCCGCGCCAGACTTTCGGCGATGGTGGCGTTCAGGTTCGCCCGGCTGAATCCCTCCGAGGCGCTGGCAAAGACCGCGACCGTGTCGGCCCGCGCCGCCCGCGCCGCCTGATAGCCGCGCAGGTTCGGCGTCAGCACCGCATAGCGCGTGCCGGGGCGGCGGGTGATGCCCGCCATGACCTCGGCCCCGTCCGCCATCTGCGGCACCCAAGCCGCGGGGACGAAGCTGGTGACCTCGATGTCCTCGAAGCCAGCCTGGCTCAGCAGGTCGACCAGGGCGATCTTGTCGGCGGTGGGGATCAGCCGCTTCTCGTTCTGCAGCCCGTCGCGGGGGCCCATCTCGAAGATGTTGACGCGTTCAGCCATCGGCGGGCTCCAGCCGGATCAGGGGTGCGCCGGCCTCGACCTGATCGCCGGCCTGGGCCAGAACCTCGGCCACCACGCCATCGGCGGCGGCGGTCAGGCTGTGCTCCATCTTCATGGCCTCCAGCACGGCCAGCCGGTCGCCCGCGGCGACGGC
>NZ_WEKR01000002.1:0-125589 GCF_024105395.1 Paracoccus sp. 08
CGGTCAAGGGGCGTCTGGCGCTGGATGGACAGGCGCAGCGCTTCGGTCAGGGCCTCCTGCGGAATGCCGGTTTCGTGGGACAGGCGCATGACGCCGAAATGGACGCGGGCCAGTTCCTGGTAGTAGCGGGCAAAGGTATAGTTGATGGACGCGCCGACCACCGCGCCGAAAACCGGCGCCGCCTGCGCCGCCATCTTCTGCCCAAGCGAGACGGACAGGCGCGGGGCGACCTTGCTGACCATGCTCTGCACCGTCTGGCCGGTCACCGACAAGCGTGCCGCAAGCATGCCCAGGTCGGTCTGATCGTCATCGGCCATCGGACCCGCGGCGGCGAAGATGCGCAGGCATTCCAGGCGCACTTCTTCGCTTTCGGGATCAAGGCCGTGTTCGGCGGCGATGTCCAGCATGGCGCGCAGCAGCAGCGTGACCGTGAACGGCAGTTCGACCAGCGCGCCCGCGAAACCGCCGACCCCACCCGCCGCACCGCTGACGGTCGAGGCCATGCGGTTGAACCAATCGCCCCGGTCCCGCACCACCTTGCGCGACTGGCTGGCGGCACCAAACGCCCGCGTCAGCGCGGCCCGCGTGACGCTGTCCAGCCGCGACCGCACGAAACCCGGCAGGCGTTCAATCAGCCCTTCGGCGCCGTTGCCGATGCGGGACATGATCTGCATCCCCAGACCCCCGGCCTCCAGATAGCGCAACGCCAGACGATCGATCTGGGCGTGCAGCGCCGGATCAGTGATGGGGGGCAGGACGAGGGGTTTCGGTTCTGTCATCAGCGGGCCTTTTCGGAGGGTCGACCTGGGTGCAAGCCGTGGGGTCCGGCGCGGGCGGGTCTGCGGGGGGCCGGGTCTCTCGCTGGACGGGGCCTGCCACGTTAACCCATGCATCCGGCCGAAGTTCCAGCCCCAGCACCCGGTCGGGGTTCGTGGGCGGCGGCATCACCACATCGTCAAGGCGCTGAAAGCCGAAACGGCTGTAATAGGGCGCGTCGCCCACCAGCAGAACCCGGTCGAACCCCATCCGGCGCGCGCGCGTCAGGCTGTCGCGCATCAAGAGCCCGCCCAGACCCTCTCCCTGCGCGGTGGGGTGCACGGCGATGGGCCCCAGCAGCAGCACGGGCCGGTCGTCCACGCGCACCGGCCAGAACCGGATCGCGGCCATCAGCGTGCCGCCCGCATCGCGCAGCACAAGGCACAGTTCGGCCACCCGCGGCACCCCGTCGCGCAGGCGATAGGACGACAGCGCGGTGCGACCCGGCGCAAAGCACAGATCGTACAGGCCCTCGACCTCGGGTTCGTCGGCGGGCGTCTCGGGGCAGATCTCGTACATCGCGCCTCCTTGCTGTCGGGCGGGCGTTTAGCACGGGTGCAAGGCGGGCGAAACATTGCGTCGCGCGAAAAAGCGGGGCAGGTTGGCGCCCGAACCCACAAGGAGGCCGCCCATGTTCTATCGCCCCGAAGCCGGACACGGCCTGCCGCACAATCCCTTCAACGCGATCATCGCCCCCCGCCCGATCGGCTGGATCTCGACCCGCGGGTCGCAGGGCGACAACCTGGCGCCCTATTCCTTCTTCAACGCCGTGGCCTATGTCCCGCCGCAGGTGATGTTCGCCTCGACCGGCGCCAAGGGCGACCGCCCCGGCACCAAGGACAGCGTGGCCCAGATCATCGAGACGGGGGTCTTCTGCGTGAACATCGCCACGGGCGATCTGCGCGACGCGGTCAACGCGACATCGGCCCCGCTGCCCGCCGGGACCAGCGAATTCGCCGCCGCCGGGATCGACGCCGCCGATTGCACCACCATCGACTGTCCGCGCGTGGCAGGCGCCGCGGCGGTGCTGGAATGCCGCATGACCCAGATCGTGCCCCTGGCCGGCCAGGCGAACTTTGCCGTCTTCGGCGTGGTGACCGGCATCCACATGCGCGACGATTGCGTCGTGGACGGGCGGTTCGATCCGCGTGCCGCGGGCGGCTGGATTGCGCGTCTGGGATACAAGGATTATGCCGCGGTGACCGATCTTTTCGAAATGGACCGCCCTGCATGAGCCGCACCGTCAAGGACTATGTCCGCTCCATCCATGATTTCCCGCATGAGGGGATCATCTTCCGCGACGTGACCACGCTGTTCGCGGATGCACGCGGGTTCCGCATGGCGGTGGACCAGATCCTGCACGCCTATGCCGGGACCCGTATCGACAAGGTCGTGGGGCTGGAGGCGCGCGGCTTCATCCTGGGCGGCGCGGTGGCGCATCAGCTGTCGACCGGCTTCGTGCCGATCCGCAAGAAGGGCAAGCTGCCCGGCACCGTCATCTCCGAGGCCTATCAGCTGGAATATGGCGAGGCGATCATGGAGATCCATGACGACGCGCTGAAACCCGGCGAAAAGGTCCTGATCGTGGACGACCTTCTGGCCACCGGCGGCACGGCGGCGGCGGCGATCACGCTGTGCCGTCGTCTTGGCGCCGAGGTCATCGGTTGCGCCTTCGTGATCGACCTGCCCGAACTGGGCGGGCGCCGCGTGCTGGAGGGCATGGACATGCCGGTCCACGCCCTGTGCGAGTTCGAGGGGGCCTAGGCCAGCACCGCGCCGGGGTTCATGATGCCAAGGGGGTCCAGCGCCCCCTTGATCGCCCGCATCGCCGCCAGCCGCGCCGGATCGCCCCACCGTGCCAGATCGGCGGCCTTGAGCCGCCCCACGCCATGTTCGGCCGAGAACGACCCGCCACGCGCCACGACCATTTCGTGCAGCCTGCGCGAAAGGTCGCGGCGGATGGTTTCGTAGTCGTCGCGGGTTCGGCCCGCCGCCGGGAACAGGTTGTAATGCAGGTTGCCGTCGCCCAGATGGCCGAAGCAGTTGACGCGCATGTCCCCCTGCCCCGCCAGCCAGGCCCCCGCATCGTCGATGAAGCGGGCGACCTCGGACAGAGGCAGGCTGATGTCATGGCTGGCGATGGCGCCGACATGGCGGTTGGCCAGCGGAATATGCTCGCGCAGCGCCCACAGGTCCGCGCCCTGCTGGCCCGATTGCGCGATGACGCCGTCATGGACCAGACCGGCCTCGGACCCCGCGGTGAACAGCCCCTCCAGCGCCGCGTCGGCCGACAGGCCCGCGGGCAGGCCGACCTCGATCAGAACCAGCCAGTCGGGCCGCGTGTCGAACGGCTGGCGCAGGTCGGGAAAGGCCGTGTCCAGGAAATGCATGCTCTGGCCTGAGATCAGTTCGAAGGCCGTGACGCCGCCCGCCATCCGCGCCTGCGCCAAGGATAGCAGCGACAGGGCCGCGGCAGGGCTATCCACGACCAGCATCGCGACGCCGGTCTCGGCAGGCACCGGGGCCAGGACCAGCGACGCGGCGGTGATGATGCCCAGGGTGCCCTCAGCCCCGATCAGCAGGTCGCGCAGATCGTATCCGGTATTGTCCTTCCGCAGGCGCTTCAGGTCGTGCATCACCGACCCGTCGGGCAGCACCGCCTCCAGACCCAGGCACAGCGCGCGGGCGTTGCCGTATCGCAGGACGTTCACGCCCCCCGCATTGGTCGACAGCACGCCACCGATCTGGGCCGAGCCCTGCGAGGCCAGCGACAGCGGGAACTGCCGCCCCACGCCCGCCGCCGCCTGCCGCGCCGCCTGCAGCGTCACGCCCGATTCGGCGATCATCACCCCTTCCTCGGCAAAGGTGTCGCGAATCGCTGTCATCCGCTCCATCGACAGAATCAGGGGCGCGGGGCCGTCCGTCATCACCTGCCCTCCGACCAGCCCGGTGCCCCCACCGCGGGGCACCACCGGGACGCGTGCCGCGGCACAGGCGCGGATGATCGCAGCGCATTCCTGCGTGTCGCGGGGCGCGGCGACCAGGCCCGCCTGCCCGTGATACCGGCCCCGCGGTTCCTCGGTATAGGCGGGGGACGGGTCGCGCAGCACGCCCGCGGGCAGGGCCGCGGCCAGGGTCTTGTCGGCGGGGATCAGCATCAGCGCACCTCGGTCTTTCCGCGCCGGTCACTGCGCAGGTTGGCGTAGAGCACATGGTTGCGCCAGCGACCGTCGATCTGCAGATAGCTCTGGGCCACGCCCTCGTACTTGAAGCCCGACCGTTCCAGCACGCCCCGCGATGCGGCATTCTCGGGCAGGCAGGCGGCCTCGATCCGGCTCAGGTCCAGCGCGGTGAAGGCGTGATGCACCAGCGCCCCGATCGCCTCGCGCATATAGCCATGTCGGGCATGCTCCTGCCCGATCCAGTATCCGATGGTGCCCGACTGCGCGGGGCCGCGGCGGATGTTGTCCAGCGTGATCGCGCCCAGCAACGTGCCGTCGCGATGGACCAGGAACAGCGGATAGGCCGTCCCTGCCCGGGCAGAGCGGGCCGCCCAATAGACGCGGTTGGTAAAGCTCTTGCGTGACAGATGGTCGGGGGACCAGACCGGCTCCCACGGGGTCAGAAAGGCGCGGCTGTCATTGCGCAGCGTCCGCCACGCGCTGAAATCGGAATGCAATGGCAGGCGCAGCGCGATGCGTTCGGTATCCAGCCGAAAGGCACGGCGCCGCGCCAGGATCATGCGGCCAGCCGTTCAGCCAGGGCCTCGCGCGACGGCGCACCGTCCACCGGACCATAAAGCGCCAGCGCCGGGCGGGCATTGGCCAGCAGCGCCTCGGCATGCGCGCGCACGTCCGCGGCGGTGACCGCGGCGATGCGTTCGGCAACCTCGGCCGGGTCCGGGACGCGGCCCCAGATCGCCAGGCTGCGCGCCATGCGTTCGGCCTGGCCCGACGGGCTTTCCAGCCCCATCAACAGTCCCGCCCGCAGCTGCGCCTTGGCGCGGGCGATCTCGGCCTCGGACATGTCGTCGGCCGCACGACGGACCTCGTCGATGGTCAGGGTCGCCAGATCGCCCAGATCCTCGGCGCCGGTGCCGGCATAGATGGTCAGCATCCCCGTGTCGTCATGGAAACCCGACTGCGCAAAAATTGTATAGCACAGCCCGCGTTCCTCGCGGATCTTCTGGAACAGCCGCGACGACATCCCCCCGCCAAGCGCCGAGGAGAAGATCTGGGCGGCATAGAAATCGGGCGCCAGATAGCCCGGCCCCTCCAGCGCCAGCGCGAAATGCGCCTGCTCCAGCGGCTTGACGGTCCGGCTCTCCAGCCCCTGCCAGCGGGCCTGTTCGCGCGGACCCTGAGGACGCGGCACGATATGGCCCAGCACCTTTTCGGCCAACCGCACGATGCGGTCGTGATCGACAGATCCCGCGGCGGCCACGACCATCTGGCCGGGGCCGTAATTCTCGGTCACGAAACCGGCCAGATCGGCGCGGCCAAAGCTGCTGACCCGTTCGGCTGGCCCCAGAATGGTGCGGCCCATCGGCTGGTCCGGATAGGCGGCCTCCTGCAGCCAGTCGAAGATGATGTCGTCGGGCGTGTCCAGCGACTGCCCGATCTCCTGCAGGATCACGCCGCGCTCGACCTCGATCTCGCGCTCGTCGAAGACGGGGTTCAGGACGATGTCGCTGATCACGTCGAAGGCCAGATCGACGTCATCCTCCAGTACGCGGACGTAATAGGCCGTCGCATCGCGCGAGGTATAGGCGTTGATATACCCGCCCACATCCTCGATCGCCTCGGCAATCTGCAGCGCGCTGCGGGTTGCGGTGCCCTTGAAGGCCATGTGCTCCAGGAAATGCGCGATGCCGTTCTGGTCGGCGCGTTCATTGCGCCCGCCCGCGCTGACCCAGATGCCCAGGGCCGCCGAATGCAGGCCGGGCATCTGCCGGGTCACGATGCGTAGCCCGTTGGGCAGCGTTGTCAGGCGCGGGGTGGGGTCTTGGCTCACGCGGTCCTCCGTTCAAGGATCAGGGACTTAAGCGCGTCCACGTCGTTTTCAACCCGGGTCAGGCGCTCGGGCAGGTCGAACAGGTCCGCCATATGCGGCGGCAGGCCGGGGCGGTGGCCGATGGCGCGTTCCACCGCGTCGGGGAACTTGGCCGGATGGGCGGTGGCAAGCGTGACCATCGGCACGCCGGGCTCCAGATGGCGCTCGGCCACGGCGACGCCCACGGCGCTGTGCGGGCACAGGATCTCTCCGGTGCGCTCGCGCATGGCGCGGATCGTGTCCAGCGTCTCCTCCTCGGAGACGCGGCCCGAGGCGTATTGCTCGCGCAGGGCCTCCAGCGCGCCCTGGCTGATCGCGAAGCCGCCCTGTTTCAGCTCCTCCATCAGCTGCCGGATCGCGCCCGCGTCCTGGCCGTAGGCCAGATACAGCGCGCGTTCGAAGTTCGAGCTGACCTGGATGTCCATCGACGGGCTGATCGAGGGCTCGACCGCGCCCATGCGGTATTCGCCGCTGGTCAGCGCGCGGTGCAGGATGTCGTTCTGGTTCGTGGCGACGATCAGACGGCGGATCGGCAGGCCCATCCGGCGCGCGATGGAGCCCGCGAAGATGTCGCCGAAATTGCCCGTCGGCACGCAGAAATCGGTGGGCCGCATGCCAAGCGACGCGGTTGCGGTGAAGTAATAGACGATCTGCGCCACGACGCGGGCCCAGTTGATGCTGTTCACGCCCGCAAGCCCCACCCCGTCGCGGAAGGCATGGTCGTTGAACAGGTCCTTGAGCCGCGCCTGGCAGTCGTCGAAATGCCCGGTCACGGCCAGCGCATGGACGTTGGCGGCGGGGGGCGTGGTCATCTGGCGGCGCTGGACCTCGGACACGCGGCCATGCGGATACATGATGAACACGTCCACGTTGTCGATGCCGCGGAAGGCCTCGATGGCGGCCGATCCGGTGTCGCCGGAGGTGGCGCCCACGATGGTGATCCGCTGGCCCGACCGCGTCAGGGCGATCTGGAACAGCTGCGCGATCAATTGCATCGCGAAATCCTTGAAGGCCAGCGTGGGCCCGTGGAACAGCTCCAGCAGGTGATGGCCGGGGGCCAGCTGGACCAGCGGCGCGCGGGCATCGTGGCTGATGCGCGCATAGGCGCGGTCGATGGCGCCGCGCAGTTCATCATCACTGAAGCTGTCGCCGGTGAAGGGGCGCACCACGCGGAATGCCACCTCCTCGTATGACAGGCCGTCCAGTTGCTCCAGCCCCTCGAAGGCCGGGATCGTCTCTGGCAGGTACAGGCCCCCGTCGCGCGCCAGCCCCGACAGCATGGCCTGTTCGAAATTCAGCACCGGGGCCTGGCCCCGCGTCGAGACGTAACGCATCGGAAATCCTTCAGTAGCTGCGCTGCCTGATACGCCAGATCAACGCCAGTGTCATCACCGCCCAGGTGGCCGCGATCAGGAACCACTGCACCGCATAGGACAGGTGGTTGTTGGGAATCCCCTCGATGGCCACCGGCAGGGGACGGGCGCCCTGGTTGTCGCCCTCGACGGCGCTGGCCACGACCAGCACGGGCAACGTGTCCAGCGTCAGGGCCATCGCGTCCACGTCGCGGGCGAACCAGATGTTCTCGTCCATGTTCGGCGCCGGGGTCGAGCTGCTGGCATCCTGCGGCCAGTGCAGGTTGCCCGTCACCTGCAGGCGGACGGGGGGACGGTCGATGCGACGCGCCTCCTGCGGGACGAAGCCCCGGTCCAGCAGGATCGCGCGTCCGTCATCGGTGACGAAGCGAGACACGATCTGATAGCCGGCGCCCTGTTCGCGGGTGTGGGACAGCACGTCGATCTCGGCCCCGGTGGTGGTGCCGCTGACCGTCACCGGCAGGTATTTCATCGACGGGTCGATCGCGTCCGGCAAGGGCACGGGGTCGGCCTGAATGCCCGCGGTGATGTCTGCCAGCATGTCCTCCTTCCAGGCGCGGCGGTCCAGCTGCCACAGCCCCAGATAGATCAGGACGGCACAGCCGACGACGCCGAGGATCAGGGGAAACAGATAGCGGCGCATGGGGCGCTCCGGGGGGCAAGGACAACGAAAAGCGCGCGGGACGATCGCCCCGCGCGCCTTGAACGGTCACCGTCAGGGATCAGCTGCCCCAGACATAGATGACGGCGAACAGCACCAGCCAGATCACGTCGACGAAGTGCCAGTACCAGGCGGCGGCCTCGAACCCCAGATGCTGGTCCTTGGTCATCTGGCCCTTCTGGAAGCGTAGCAGGCAGACGGCCAGGAAGATCGTCCCGATGATCACATGCAGGCCGTGGAAACCCGTCGCGATGTAGAAGGCCGCCGCATAGGCCGTGTCGGCCAGACCGAAGGCCGCGTGGCTGTATTCGTAGGCCTGCAGGCCGGTGAAGACCAGGCCTAGGACCACGGCGATCGCCAGGCCGTTGATGGTGGTGCGACGGTCGCCCTCATGCGCCCAGGCATGGTGCGCCCAGGTCACGGCCACGCCCGACAGAAGCAGGATCAGCGTGTTGATGAACGGCAGGTGCCAGGGGTCGAAGGTTTCGATGCCCTGCGGCGGCCAGACGCCGTCGGTGATGGGGCTGTTCTCGCCCATCGGGTACATCGCGTGCTTGATGAAGTTCCAGAACAGCGACACGAACAGCATCGCCTCGGACATCACGAACAGGATGAAGCCGTATTGCAGGCCGATGCGGACCACCGGGGTGTGGTCGCCCTGCTCGGCCTCGCGCACCATGTCGGCCCACCAGGCGAAGGCCACGTAGAAGGTGCCGACAAGGCCGATTGCGAACATCCAGGGGCCGGTCACCGGCACGCCCATGACGGTCACCTCTCCGGACATCCAGGCCACGGCGCCGAACAGCATGACGAAGACCGCGATCGCGGTCAGGAACGGCCAGACCGAGGCCGGTAGGATGTGATAGTCGTGGTTCTTTGCGTGCGCCATGTCGGATCCCCGTCGGCTCCCTCGTGTATTCGTCTTAGTTGATGGTGTCGGCCGCGCCGCTGTCAAGCGCAACGCTGCGCGGCTCGGTCCGATGGAAGGTATAGGACAGCGTGATGTCGCGGACATGACCGGCGTCGCGGTCGTCCACCAGCTCGGGGTCCACGTAGAAGCTGACCGGCATCTCGACCCGTTCACCCGGCTGCAGCGTCTGCTCGGTGAAGCAGAAGCACTCGACCTTGATGAAGTAATAGCCCGAGACCTCGGGGGCGACGTTGTAGCTGGCCGTTCCGGTCAGCGGCACGTCGGAATCGTTCACGGCCTCGTAGAAGGCCAGACCGCTTTCGCCGATCTTCAGGTCCATGCGGGCCTGCATCGGGCGGAAGGTCCATTCCAAATTGGAATCGGTGTTGGCGTCGAACCGGACGCGCACGACCTCGTCCAGGATCTGGTCCGATGCGGTCTCGGAAACCTGCGTGGTGCCGCCGAAACCGGTCACCCGGCAGAACCAGTCATAGAAGGGCACGGCGGCCCAGGCCAGCGCGCCCATCGTGACGACGACGCCCAGCAGCATCGCGACGGTGCGGCCCTCGGGGCTCAGACGTTTCATTGGCTCACCTCCTGCACGGGGGCCTGGCCCTGGGCCGGGGCCTGCGGTTCCATCGGGGTCAGCGACACGCGCGGCTGGTGGTCGAAACCCTCGACCAGGCCGCCCTCCTGGACCTTGACCACCGTCAGGCCAAAGACCAGCGCGACAAAGCCCAGCAGCACGATGCCCAGCCCCACGTTGCGGGACCGGCGGCGACGGTGGATCTCGTGTTCGGTGCGCAGGGCCATCACCAGCCTCCCATCCAGCTCTGCACCAGCAGGGCCAGGAAATGCAGGAACAGGTAATAGAGCGACAGCTTGAAGACGCGCCGTTCGACCAGATAGCCGTCGGCGATCGCGGCGTCCTCGTCGCGGTGCAGAACCTGCCAGCCGCCGCGGATGAAGGCCGCGTTCAGCACGACCGCGACCGCAATGTAGAGCGGCCCGCCGACCGAGGTCACGCCCAGCCACAGCGCAAAGGGCGCCAGGACCAGCGTATAGGCGAAGATGTGGCGACGCGCGGCGCGGCGACCGTGGGTCACGGTCAGCATCGGGACACCCGCGTTGTGATAGTCCTCCTTCATGAACAGCGCCAGCGCCCAGAAATGGGGCGGCGTCCAGAAGAAGACCAGGGCGAACATCAGAAGCGATTCGATGCTGATCCCGCCGGTCGCGCAGGCCCATCCGATCATCGGGGGAAAGGCGCCCGCGGCGCCGCCGATGACGATGTTCTGGGGCGTCCAGCGCTTCAGCCAGACCGTATAGACGACGGCATAGAAGAAGATGGTGAAGGCCAGGAACCCGGCCGCGAACCAGTTCGCCACCAGGCCCAGCATCATGACCGAGATGATCGACAGGACCAGCCCCAGGCCCAGGGCCGCGCTGTGCTCGACTCGGCCCGACGGGATGGGGCGGCTTTGCGTGCGGTTCATGATCGCGTCGATGTCGCGGTCATACCACATGTTCAGCGCGCCCGAGGCGCCGCCGCCCAAGGCGATGAACAGCACCGAACAGAAGGCGATGAAGGGATGCACGTCGACGGGGGCGACGAACAGACCGACAAAGGCGGTGAACACGACCAGCGACATCACACGCGGCTTCAGCAGCGCGACGTAATCGCGGAACTCGCCCTCGGGGGCGGCGTCATATGCGTTGATATCGGTCATCGCGCCTGCAATCTCTGTTCCTTGGCCGTGCCGGCAGGATGCCGCCACGGGCCTGGGTGGGTCCGACCTCAGTCGGCGCGGGCCAGGTCGACCTTGGCCGCGCCGTCCAGGCTGGCGGTCGGTGCGGGTTCGTCGCCCATGGTGCCGCCCTGCTCGGCGACCCAGGCCGCATAGACCTCGGGGCTGACGGCCTTGACGACGATCGGCATGTAGGCGTGGTTGATGCCGCACAGCTCGCTGCACTGACCGAAATAGGTGCCTTCCTGCTCGACGTTGAACCAGGCCTGGGCGATGCGGCCCGGAACGGCGTCCTGCTTCACGGCAAAGGCCGGGATGGTCCAGGAATGGATCACGTCACTGGCGGTCACCTGCAGCAGCACCGTCTGGCCGACGGGCACGACCACCGTGGTATCGGTCGCCAGAAGGTATTCGTCGGGGGCATAGCCGTTCTCGGCCAGCTCCTCCTCGGGCAGCATCAGCGAATCGAATGCGATGCCATTGTCGGGATATTCATAGGACCAGTACCACTGGTGGCCGGTGGCCTTGATCACGACATCGGGATTTTCCGGCATCTCCTGGCTGCGGAACAGGATCGGCAGGGAGAAGGCGCCGATGGCGACCAGGATCAGCACCGGGACCAGGGTCCAGCCGATCTCCAGCGGGGTGTTGTGGGTGTATTTCGCGGGCACCGGGTTCGCCTTGGCGTTGAACCGGAAGATCACGAACAGCAGCAGAAGGCAGACGAAGACCGTCACGACCGTGATGATGATCAGCACGAAATGGTCCAGCCATTGCTGATCGCGCGCCAGTTCCGTGGACGCCGGCTGAAAGCCCATGCCCCTTGCGACCGGCTTGCCGATCGTGGGCAGATCGCCCAGCACGTCCTGTGCCATCGCAGTCCCGGCCAACATGCCCGCCGTCGCGAACCCTGTCGCTGCCGCGAATGCACGGCCCATCATCGCTTTTGCCATCATTCCATCCCGTTGCAGTGGCCCGGCCCCAATGACCGCAGGGGCTGCCGGGAGGCTGCCCCTTTTCCTTTCACAGTGACCGTTCTATGACCATATCTCGCCCTTACGGGCAAGACATACCTACAGCATTTCCCCGCCCGAAGGAAACGCGACCCCCTGCCGCGCCCGTCCAAAGGCCCGTCCCCGCCCGCCAACCGCCAGGAGATCCGCCATGACCCGTCCGTCCTTCGACCCGTTCTCGACCGATCTGGACCGGGACGGCGCGCTGCGGATCCTGCGCGATGCGGTGGCCGGCGCCGATGACGGAGAGTTATTCCTGGAACGCAGCCAGCAGGAATCGCTGGTCTTCGACGACGGCCGGCTGCGCAATTCCAGCTTCATGGCCGGCCGCGGCTTCGGCCTGCGCGCAGTGCTGGGCGAGGTCACGGGCTATGCCCATTCGACTGACATCTCCGAGGCCGCGCTGCGCCGCGCGGCCGAGACCGCGCGCCTGGCCGTGGGCCGCGGCGGCGGAACGGCCGCGATGCGCCCCGCGATGGAGCCGGTGAACCTCTATCCTGCGATCGACCCGGCCGAGGGCATCTCGACCGCCCGCCGCATCGCGCTGCTGCGCGAGATCGACGCCTTTGCCCGCGCGCTGGACCCGCGGGTGGTGCAGGTGACCATCTCCATGGGCAGCAGCCTGCAGGAGATCGCCATCCTGCGCCCCGAGGGCGGACTTGCCACCGACATCCGCCCCATGGCGCGCCTGAACGTCGCGGTGATCGTCGAGAACAACGATCGCCGCGAAAGCGGCAGCGCGGGCGGCGGCGGACGTCACGGGCTGGAACAGCTGATGGCCCCCGACCATTGGCAGGGGCTGGTCCACGAGGCGCTGCGCATCGCCCTGGTCAACCTGCGGTCGGTCCCCGCGCCGGCGGGGGTGATGGACGTCGTGCTGGGGCCGGGCTGGCCCGGCATCCTGCTGCACGAGGCCGTGGGCCACGGGCTGGAGGGTGATTTCAACCGCAAGAAGGCCTCCGCCTTCGCGGGCCTGATGGGCCAGCGCGTCGCCGCCCCCGGCGTGACCGTGGTCGATGACGGCACCATCGCGGGCCGCCGCGGCAGCATCAACATCGACGACGAGGGCACGCCGCCCGCCCGCAACGTGCTGATCGAGGACGGCATCCTGACCGGATACATGCAGGACCGCCAGAACGCGCGGCTGATGGGCGTGGCGCCCACCGGCAACGGCCGGCGCGAAAGCTTCGCGAATGTCCCGATGCCGCGGATGACCAACACCTTCATGCCGGGCGGCGACGCGGATCCCGCGGCGATCCTGGCCGACCTGCGCGACGGCATCTATGCGGTGGGTTTCGGCGGCGGCCAGGTGGACATCACCAACGGCAAGTTCGTCTTCAGCTGCACCGAGGCCTATCGCGTCAGGAACGGTGTCGTCGGCGACCCGATTCGCGGCGCGACGCTGATCGGCGACGGGGCGACCGCGCTGCAGCAGGTGCGCGCCATCGGAAACGACATGGCGCTGGACCCCGGCATCGGCAATTGCGGCAAGCAGGGGCAATGGGTGCCCGTCGGCGTGGGCCAGCCCACGCTGATGATCGGCGGCCTGACGGTCGGCGGCTCGGCCGAGGGCGCGCGCTAACCGATTGTTAACCACCACGGGGCTATCCTGGGGCCGTCCTGCAGAAGGTGCCCCATGACCATCGGACTTGCCCCTGCCCGTTTCGGCCTGCCCGCCTCGGCCGTCGACGACGACCTGTCCGTGCTGCGGCTGATCCGGTCGCGCCGCGTGGGCCCCACCACGTTCCACCGCCTGATCGCCGAACATGGCAGCGCCCGCGCCGCGCTGGATGCGCTGCCCGGGATCGCCGCCCAGTCCGGCATTGCCGACTATGCCGTCTGCCCCGAAGGCGTCGCCGCGGCCGAACTGGCCGCCGGTCGGCGGGCGGGCGCGCGCCTGATCCGCCATGACAGCGCCGATTATCCCGACAGCCTGCGCCAGATCGACGGCGCCCCCGCGATCCTGTGGGTCCGGGGCGATCCGGCCTGGCTGTCGCGCGACGTGATGGCGGTGATCGGGGCGCGCAACGCATCGTCCCTGGGGCTGCGCATGGCGCGCGGCATGGCCGCCGGGCTGGGAGAGGCCGGGTTCACCGTGGCCGCCGGGCTGGCGCGCGGCGTCGATACCGCCGCCCATGCCGCGGCCCTGCCCACCGGGACCATCGCCGTGATGGCCGGGGGCGTCGACGTCATCTATCCGGCTGAAAATGCCGATCTGGCCACGCGGATCGCGGAATGCGGCGTGCTGGTGTCCGAACAGCCGCCCGGCACGGAACCGGCGGCGCGGCATTTCCCGACCCGCAACCGCATCGTGTCAGGCCTGTCACAGGGCGTCGTGGTGATCGAGGCCGCGCAGCGGTCCGGCACCCTGATCACCGCCCGGAACGCGCTGGACCAGGGACGAGAGGTCATGGCCGTGCCCGGACATCCGATGGATGCGCGGGCGGCGGGCTGCAACGCGCTGATCCGTGACGGGGCGACGCTGGTGCGCAGTGCCGCGGACGTGGCCGACGCGCTGGCGCAGACCCGGCCCCTGCCCGCGCCCGTCGTGATGGCCGCGCCCGACCCCCTGCCGCCCCCGCCGCGTGACCAGGGCGGTCCGATCCAGCTGGAAAGCCGCATCCTGCAGCGCCTGTCCCCCTCTCCGACCGAGGAGAACGACCTGATCCGCGACCTGGGCGTGCCGGCGGCGACGGCCAGTGCGGTGATCCTGTCGCTGGAACTGCAGGGCCGCGTCACGCGGCTGGCCGGGGGGCGTCTGGCACTGTCCTGACCCCCCGTCTTGCGGTCTTGTGCTGTCACCCCCCGTTGACACTGCCCCGCCCGGCACCCATCTTGCCGCCCCATTGCAGTTGTCCGAGGTCATCATGCCCGTCGTCGTCGTCGAATCCCCGGCCAAGGCCAAGACCATCGAGAAATACCTGGGTTCCGACTATCGGGTTCTGGCCAGCTTCGGCCATGTCCGCGACCTGCCGCCCAAGGACGGCAGCGTCGACACCGACCATGATTTCGACATGAAATGGGAGGTCGCGGCCGACAGCCGCAAGCACCTCAAGGCGATCAAGGATGCGCTGAAGGACGACCAGACGCTGATTCTGGCCACCGACCCCGACCGCGAGGGCGAGGCGATCAGCTGGCACCTGCTGGAGGCGCTGGCCCCGGCCCTCAAGAAGGGCAGCGCGGTCAGCCGCGTGACCTTCAACGCCATCACCAAGACCGCCGTGACCGAGGCGATGGCCAAGCCGCGCCAGATCGACCAGCCGCTGGTCGACGCCTATCTGGCGCGCCGCGCGCTGGATTATCTGGTGGGGTTCAAGCTGTCGCCGGTCCTGTGGCGCAAGCTGCCGGGCGCAAAGTCGGCGGGCCGCGTCCAGTCTGTCTGCCTGCGCCTGATCGTCGACCGCGAGATGGAGATCGAGGCCTTCAAGGCGCGCGAATACTGGTCCGTCCATGCCCGCCTGGCGACCCCGGGCGGCGACGAATACGACGCCACGCTGGTGTCGCTGGCCGGCAAGAAGCTGGACCGGTTCGACCTGGCCGCCGCTGATCAGGCCGCGATGGCGCTGAGCGCGGTGGCAAGCCGCGACCTGAAGGTCGCGTCGGTCGCAGCCAAGCCCGCCAGCCGCAACCCCTGGCCGCCCTTCATGACCTCGACCCTGCAGCAGGAGGCCAGCCGCAAGATGGGCATGGGCGCCAAGGCCTGCATGTCGGCGGCGCAGCGCCTGTACGAGGCCGGGCTGATCACCTACATGCGAACCGACGGCATCGACATGGCCCCCGAGGCGGTGATGGCCGCCCGCGACGCGATCAAGGCCAAGTTCGGCGACAAGTACCTGCCGAAATCGCCGCGCATGTACAAGAACAAGGCCAAGAACGCGCAGGAGGCGCATGAGTGCATCCGGCCGACCGACATGATGCTGTCGCCGGACAAGCTGAAGATCACCGCGGACGATCAGCGCAAGCTGTACGACCTGATCTGGAAGCGAACCATCGCCAGCCAGATGGAGGCCGCCCGGATGGAGCGGACCACGGTCGAGATCGCCAGCCCCGACGACCAGGTCGGCCTGCGCGCCACCGGCCAGGTGATGCTGTTCGACGGCTTCCTGCGCGTCTATGACCAGGGTCGCGACGACGACGACGGAGAGGACAGCGCTCGCCTGCCCGCGATCACCGAGGGCGAGGCCGCGCGTCTGGTCGCCGACGCGTTCAACGACGAACTGGCCAAGGCCCGCGAGAAGGGCGGCGACGCGGTCGCGGCCCCCGCGGGGCTGAAGGCTGGGCCGGGCCTTTTGGTCAGCGACAAGGCCCAGGCCGCAGCGCGCCAGCATTTCACCCAGCCCCCGCCGCGCTATACCGAGGCCACGCTGGTCAAGCGGATGGAGGAGCTCGGCATCGGACGCCCATCGACCTATGCAAGCATCGTCACCACGATCCAGGACCGCGAATATGTCCGCAAGGACAAGAACCGCCTGATCGCCGAGGACAAGGGCCGGTTGGTCACGATCTTCCTGCTGAAGTATTTCCCGCGTTACGTCAGCTATGACTTCACCGCCGATCTGGAGAACGAGCTGGACGAGATCAGCGCTGGCGACCGCCTGTGGCGCGAGGTTCTGAGCCGCTTCTGGAAGGACTTCTCCAAAGCACTGGAGGGCACGTCCGAGCTGCGCATCACCGAGGTGCTGGAGGCGATCGACGACGCCCTGGCGCCGCATCTCTATCCGCCGCGGGCGGATGGGGGCGATCCGCGCGAATGCCCGCTGTGCGGTCAGGGCCGCCTGAACCTCAAGACCGCGCGGTCGGGCGGGGCCTTCATCGGCTGCACCAACTATCCGGAATGCCGCTATACCCGCCCCCTGTCCGCCCCGGACGGAGAGGCGCCCATCGGCGACCGCGTGCTGGGTGAGGATGCGGGCGATCAGATCAGCCTCAAGACCGGGCGTTTCGGCCCCTATGTCCAGCGCGGCGAGGCGACCGAGGAGGCCCCCAAGCCCCCCCGCGCGTCGATCCCGAAGGGATGGGAGGTCGCGACACTGGACGTGGACCAGGCCGTGCAGCTGCTGGCCCTGCCCCGCCCCGTCGGTCCCCACCCCGAGGACGGGGTGCTGATCGAGGCCGGAATCGGCCGCTTTGGCCCCTATGTGAAGCACGGGTCGAAATACGCTAACATCGCCGATGTCGACGAGGTCTTCACCATCGGCATGAACCGCGCGGTCGAGGTGCTGGCCGCCAAGCAGACCCGCGGCCGCGCCGCAGCGGCCGCACCGCTGCGCGAGCTGGGAGAGCATCCGGACGGCGGCCCGATCCAGATCCTGGGCGGCAAGTACGGCCCCTATGTCAAATGGGCCAAGGTCAATGCGACCCTGCCCCGCGACGTCACCCCCGAGGATCTGACCGTCGAACAGGCGCTGGAGCTGATCGCGGCCAAGGCTGCGAAATCGCCGTCCAAGGCCAAGAAACCGGCCGCCAAGAAGGCCGCGCCCAAGGCAGCCGCCAAGAAGCCTGCCGCCAAGAAACCGGCGGCAAAGAAGCCCGCGGCCAAGAAGCCTGCCGCGAAAAAGGCTGCGGCCAAGCCCGAGGCCGAGTAGGACCGGGTGGCGGCGCTAACACGCCGCCCCCGCGATTGACACTTGCGCCAGCGCACGCAACAACTTGGGCCGATAACGGGATCAAGGACGGGAGGACCGATGAAAAAGGTCTATGCCACTGCGGGCGAGGCTCTGGACGGGCTTTTGCATGACGGGATGTTCATCGCGGCAGGGGGGTTCGGCCTGTGCGGCATCCCCGAGCTGCTGATCGACGCCCTGGTCGAATCCAAGGTCAAGGATCTGACCATCGCCAGCAACAATTGCGGCGTGGACGGGTTCGGCCTGGGCAAGCTGCTGGACACGCGTCAGATCAAGAAGATGATCAGCAGCTATGTCGGCGAGAACGCCGAGTTCATGCGCCAGTACCTGTCCGGAGAGCTTGAGCTGGAGTTCAACCCGCAGGGCACCCTGGCCGAACGCATGCGTGCGGGCGGCGCCGGCATCCCGGGCTTCTATACCAAGACCGGCGTCGGCACCGTCATCGCCGAGGGCAAGGAGGTCAAGAATTTCGACGGCCAGGACTACATCCTGGAACGCGGGATCGTGGCCGACCTGTCCATCGTCAAGGCCTGGAAGGCCGACGACACCGGCAACCTGGTGTTCCGCAAGACCGCGCGCAACTTCAACCCGCCCGCCGCGATGTGCGGCCGCATCTGCGTCGCCGAGGTCGAGGAGATCGTCCCGCGCGGCAGCCTGGACCCCGACCTGATCCACCTGCCCGGCATCTATGTCCACCGGATCATCCAGGGGTCGCACGAAAAGCGCATCGAACAGCGCACCACCCGCAAGAAGGAGGCCGTGTGATGACCGAGGCAGCAAAAGGCTGGGACCGCAACCAGATGGCCGCCCGCGCGGCCGAGGAGCTGGAAGACGGCTGGTACGTCAATCTGGGGATCGGCATCCCGACCCTGGTCGCGAACTATGTCGGCGACAAGGACATCACGCTCCAGTCCGAGAACGGCATGCTGGGCATGGGCCCCTTCCCGTTCGAGGGCGACGAGGATCCCGACCTGATCAACGCCGGCAAGCAGACCATCACCGAGCTGTCGCGCACCAGCTATTTCGACAGCGCCACCAGCTTTGGCATGATCCGCGGCGGCAAGATCGCCGCGGCGATCCTGGGCGCGATGGAGGTCTCGGAGGAGGGCGATCTGGCCAACTGGATGATCCCCGGCAAGCTGGTCAAGGGCATGGGCGGCGCGATGGACCTGGTCGCGGGCGTGGGCCGCGTGATCGTGGTCATGGACCACACCAACAAGGCGGGCGAGTCCAAGGTGCTGAAATCCTGCACCCTGCCGCTAACCGGCAAGGCCGTGGTCGACCGGATCATCACCAACATGGGCGTCCTGGACGTGGTGCCCGGCGGGCTGCGCATCGTCCAGTTGGCCGACGGCATCACCGAAGACGAGATCCGCGCCGCGACCCAGGCCACGCTGGTCTGACCGCCCCGCACCGACCACCGACCGGGGGGCATTCGCCCCCCGTTCTCATGCCCAGGAAAGACGCCATGGACCCCGCCGCGATAGAGACCCTGTTCACCCGCCCCGACGGCAGCTTCCTGTGCGCGAGGTGGGGCCGCCCGGTGGCGCCCGTGGTGTTCGGTCTGGCTGATGATAGCCTGGACATCTTTCGCGGCGCGATCCGTGCGGGCTTTGCGCATGCGCGCCACCCGGTGGTCGACACCGACCCCGAAACCGGCGCGAACCTGATGCTGTTCTTCGTGCGGGACTGGTCCGAACTGGCCGGGGTGCCCGATCTGGACCGGCTGACGGGTCTTCCCGGCCTGCCCGACCGTCTGGCGGGCCAGAGCGCCGACCAGTACCGGCTGTTCCGCTTTGACGAGGCTGGCGGCATCCGCGCCTGCCTGACCTTCGTCAGGATGGGGGGCGCGCTGGCCGACGCGCATCCAGCGGCCCTTGCGGAACGCATCACGATGCAATCCGCGCTGACCTTTTCCACCGAGGTGACGCCATCCGTCGCGCTGGCGGCGCTGATCCGGGTCGCGTATGACCCGGTGCTGCCGGTGGCCACGACACAGCCGGCCCATGCGCTTCGGCTGTCGGCGCGGATGGCCGCCTAGGGGGTCAGCCCCTCGGGGTCGGGCAGGCCGTGGCTGCGCGCGGTCGCGGTCAGCGTGTTGGCCAGCAGGCAGGCAATGGTCATCGGCCCCACGCCCCCGGGAACCGGGGTGATCGCACCGGCCACCTGCACTGCAGCGGCAAAGTCGACATCGCCCACCAGCCCGTCATCGGTCCGGTTGATGCCCACGTCGATGACGGTGGCGCCCGGCTTGATCCAGTCGCCCTGCACGAAATGCGGCCGCCCGACAGCGGCGACCAGGATATCGGCCTGACGGCACAGCGCGGCCAGATCGGTCGTGCGCGAATGCGCCACCGTCACGGTCGCGCTGTCGCGCAGCAGCAGCTGCGCCATGGGCTTGCCCACGATATTGCTGCGCCCGATGACCACCGCATTGCGGCCGGCCAGCGACCCCAGATGGTCGCGCAACAGCATCAGGCAGCCAAGCGGCGTGCAGGGCACCATCGCCTTCTGCCCGGTGGCCAGGCGCCCGACGTTCAGGATGTGGAACCCGTCCACGTCCTTTTCGGGCAGGATGGCGTTGATGACCGCCGCCTCGTCCATGCCCTTGGGCAGGGGCAGCTGGACCAGGATGCCGTTCACGGCCGGATCGGCGTTCAGCTTGGCGATCAGCGCCATCAGCGTGTCCTGATCCGTCGATGCCGGCAGCCGGTGTTCGAACGAGGTCATGCCGACCTCTCGCGTCATGCGCCCCTTGGACCGGACATAAACCTGGCTGGCCGGATCCTCGCCCACCAGGACGACGGCCAGGCCGGGCACGATGCCCTGCCCTGCAAGATCGGCGACCTGCGTGGCGATCCGGGCGCGCAGGCGGGCGGCAAAGGCCTTGCCGTCAAGGGTCTGGGCGGTCATGGGCGGTCCTTGTTCAGCTGGCGTTCTTCCTGGGCGATGGCGGCCTCGATCAGCTGCCGCCACAGGCGGTCGTACAGCTGGGGGTCCAGGCCGTGACCCTCGGCGTGGCGGCGGACATTCGCCACGACCTCCTCGACGCGGGCATCGATGCGCGCGGGCATGCCGTTGCCGGCCTTGATCTGCGCGGCGCGGTCGATCAGCGCATGGCGTCGCGCCAGCAACGCCATCAGCTGTTCGTCCAGCTGGTCGATCTGGGCCCGCAGCGCGGGCATGTCGGGAATGTCACAGGTCCGGGTCATGTTGTCCGTCCCATGCACCGTCGCGCGCAAAATCGCAAGGCCCAGCCTAGCCCTGCGGGCTCTGCTGCAGCTGATGTCGCAGGCGGCGCAGCTGTTCGCGCAGTGCTTGGGCGGTCCGGTCATCCAGGCCGGTATTGCCGGTCACGCAGGCGATGACGCGTTCGGACTGGCTTTGCAGGTCGGCGCCCTGCGGGGACAGCGACACGATCACTCGGCGTTCGTCGCGCGAATCCCGCTGTCGGGTGACCAGGTTCGCCGCCTGCAGCCGCTTGATCAGCGGGGTCAGGGTGCTGCTGTCCAGCCCAAGGCTGTCGCCGATGCCGCCGACGGACTGATGATCGTTGGCCCACAACGCCATCATCACCAGAAACTGCGGATAGGTCAGCCCAAGCGGGTCCAGCAACGGCTTGTAGATCCGCCCAAAGGCAAGATTGACGGCATAGACGTCAAAGCACAGCATCTGTTCGAAAGGCGACAGGCTGGACAAGGCGGGATCATCGCTCATGCACATGGTGTAATTGCACAAAGCGCAGTCCGCAACTGTTGCAATTTCGAAGGGTTAATTTATATAGCGTGCTATCTATTATTGAAGAAAGGAAATGCCATGCCGGAAAAGATCCTCTATCGGACCGCCGCGACGGCCACCGGGGGCGGCCGTGACGGCAAAACCGCCTTAAATGACGGCACTTCGGCCATCGACCTGGTCGTTCCGAAGGAATTGGGCGGTCCCGGCGGCGACGGGCTGAACCCGGAAAAGCTGTTCGCGCTCGGCTATGCCGCCTGCTTCATGGGCGCGATGCGCCATTACGCTGCGTCGCAAAAGGTCAAGGTGCCGGATGATGCGGCGGTCAATGTCAGCGTCGGCATCGGCCCCCGCAGCGATCCGGGCTTCGGACTGGACGTCCAGATCGCCGTGTCCCTGCCCGGACTGGACCCCGCCGTGGCGCAGGACCTGATCGAGGGCGGTCACAAGGTCTGTCCCTATTCGCATGCCACGGCCGGCACGCTGACCATCACGCCGACCCTGGTGTGATCCAAGAAGAAACCCCGGTCCATCGGACCGGGGTTTTGTCGTCTTAGGCAGGGGCGGGGTCGCCACCCGGCGCGGGCTTTGTCCGCGGAATGGCCGTGACCGAGGGGATCACGCTGGCCGGGGTGTCGTCGTCATCCCCGCCGATCGCATCACCGCGCAGAATGCGGGCGATCTCCTCTCCGGTCAGGGTCTCGTATTCCAGCAGGCCCTTGGCCATGCGTTCGAACTCGACCTCCTTCTCCAGCAGGATGCGGCGGGCTTCCTGATAGCCCTCCTCGATCAGGTCGCGGACCTCCTGCTCGATCAGTTCCTTGGTCGAGGCCGACACCGAGAAGCCGCCCGTGCTGCCGTTATAGCCCTCATGCGCCTCGGCGTAATCGACCGCGCCGACCTTGTCGGACATGCCCCACCGCATCACCATCGCGCGGGCCAGGGCGCTGGCCTGTTGGATGTCGCCTGCGGGGCCGTTCGACACGCCCTCCTCGCCGTATTTGATGATCTCGGCGGCCTTGCCGGCCATGGTCATGGCGATCTTCTGCTTGGCCTCGTCCTTGTGGAAGTTCAGGCGGTCCATCTCGGGCAGGCTGACGACCATGCCCAGGGCACCCCCGCGCGGAATGATCGTGGCCTTGTAGACCGGATCGCATTTCGGCAGCGACAGGCCCACGACGGCGTGGCCCGCCTCGTGATAGGCGGTCTTTTCCTTCTGCTCGGGCGTCAGGACCAGGCTGCGGCGCTCAACGCCCAGCATCACCTTGTCCTTGGCATTCTCAAAATCAGCCATGCTGACAAAACGGCGTCCGATCCGGGCTGCACCAAGGGCAGCCTCGTTCACCAGGTTCATCAGGTCCGCGCCCGAAAAGCCGGGCGTACCGCGCGCGATCAGGCGCAGGTCGACATCCGGTCCGACCGGGACCTTGCGCGCATGGACCGACAGGATCCGCTCGCGGCCCTTGATGTCGGGGTTCGGCACGTGGATCGTGCGGTCGAACCGGCCCGGACGCAGCAGTGCGGGGTCCAGGACGTCCTTGCGGTTGGTTGCAGCGATGATGATGATGCCTTCGTTCGCCTCGAAGCCGTCCATCTCGACCAGCAGCTGGTTCAGTGTCTGTTCGCGCTCATCGTTGCCACCGCCGATGCCCACGCCACGGGCGCGACCCACGGCGTCGATCTCGTCGATGAACAGGATGCAGGGGGCCGATTTCTTGGCCTGCTCGAACATGTCGCGCACGCGGCTGGCACCGACGCCCACGAACATCTCGACGAAGTCCGACCCCGAGATGGTGAAGAACGGCACGCCCGCCTCGCCCGCGATGGCCCGCGCCAGCAGCGTCTTACCAGTGCCCGGAGGGCCCACCAGCAGCGCGCCCTTGGGGATCTTGCCGCCAAGGCGGCTGAACTTCTGCGGGTTGCGCAGGAACTCGACGATCTCCTCAAGCTCCTCCTTGGCTTCGTCGATGCCTGCGACGTCGTCAAAGGTCACGCGACCGTGCTTTTCGGTCAGCAGCTTGGCCTTGGACTTGCCAAAGCCCATCGCGCCGCCCTTGCCGCCGCCCTGCATGCGATTCATGAAGAAGATCCACACCCCGATCAGCAGGATGAACGGCAGCCAGACGCCCAGCATCGACATGAAGCCGCTGCTTTGCTGCTTGACCACGCGCACGTCCACGCCCTGCTGGATCAGCCGGTCGCTGATATCCTCGCCCATCGGGCGCACGGTCGCGTACTGCTCGCCGTTGGTGCCGGTGATGGCAACGTCCTCTCCGTCGATCGTGACGGCGCTGACCTGGTCGTTCTGCACCCGTTCGATGAAGTCGGAATAGCTGATCTGGCGGCTGTTCATGGTGCCCGACCCGTCGCTGAACAGATTGAACAGCGCGAGGATCATCAGGAACAGAACCACCCAGAAGGCGAAGTTGCGAGCATTGCCCAATACGGGTCCTCCGACGGAATGCGGTTTGACTTGAAAATAGGGATTATCGCGACAGGTTCAATGCGCCTTCACCAACCTGCGGAAATCTGCCGCGCCTCGGACCGGAATCAGGGTGATTCCGGGGTGGTCGCGCAGCAGCGGCGCGGCGATCAGCCGTCCATCCTGCCAGATGCCGGGGCTGGCCGCAGCCTCATCACGCAGCAGGCCCGAATCGCGCCACGGCAGGCGGGCCAGCGGCTCGGTCCCCAGGGCCGCGATCGTCTGGCCGGGGGCAAGACCACGCACCCGCCAGCGGCGGTCCCAGACCTGGTCGGGCGTTGGGCCGGTGCGCAGCGCGGCCGCGGCCTCGCGCGTGACCCGCAGCCCCCCGCCCGTCGGAGAGATCATCGCCCCGTCCAGCGTCACCCGTCCCTGTGCCAGCATCGCCTCCAGCGCATGGACCAGCGTCGCGCGGCGCGGCGGATAGTCGGCGCCCGTCACCCACCGGCAGGCGGCGACCAGAATGCGGCGGCGGATCTCTGGCGGCGCGTCGCGCAGGGGGCCGCGCGACAGGATCAGGCTGCCGCGATCGACCTTGGCATCGGCGCTCAGCAGGGCCGCGTAATCGGCCAGCGCGTCGCGCGCGTCGGCGATATGGGCGGCGGATCGGGCCAGGCCCGACACCTCCAGCCCCAAGGCCGCGATGGCCTGGCGCGCCCGGATGCGGTCATAGTCGGCATTGTCGTTCGTCGGATCATCGATCCAGGTGATGTCTCGCGCCGTCAGCCAGTCGCGCAGCTCGGCCCGCCCGGTGCCCAGCATCGGCCGCAGCCAGCGCATGTCGAACGCGTCGCGCCATTCCGCCATCGCCGACAGCCCGTCCACGCCGGACCCGCGCGCCAGGCGCATCAGCAGGGTCTCGGCCAGATCGTCGGCCGTGTGGCCAAGCGCCACCGCCGGCAGGTCGTTGCGCCGCGCCCAGCCCGATAGCAGCCGCAGCCGCGCATCGCGGGCCTGCGCCATCAGGTTGCCGACCTGCGTGTCGCGTCGCCACAGCAGCACCCCATGCGACAGGCCCAGGGCACGCGCGGCGCGGGCGACCTCCTCGGCCTCGGCCGCGCTGCCCTCGCGCAGGCCGTGATCGACGGTGGCGACCATGACGCGCCGCCCCTGCGCCCATTCGGCGGCCACATGCATCAGGGCGATGGAATCACCGCCCCCCGACACCGCCAGTCCAAGCGCCGGCAGGTCCCCCGCCAGCCGGTCCAGAACAGACCTGATGCGGGCGCCGGGGTCGCGGATCACGGATATTCGGCCAGATCGGCCGCCGCTTCGGGGTCCATAGACGGATCGAGCAGCGGGTCCAGAACGCCCAGGTCGCTGACGCCGCAGCCAAGGCGGGTCACGTGGCCCTCGGCCTCGACGGCCTGCGGGCTGCCGGGAAATCGGGCGGGAATCTCTGCCAGGTACAGGCAGGCGGCGGTCGCGTCGCCCTGCGCCTCGATCACGCGAGCGATGCCCAGCAGGCTCTCGCCAGCCCGTGCGCCGTCCGGATCGGCGGCGAACCCCTCCAGCCAGGCGGCGGCCGCATCGCGCGGCTGGCCGGCCAGATCCAGCGCCTGCCCGCGCAGGAACAGCGCCTCGGCGGTCAGGGGACCGCCGGCATGGGTTTCCGCGACATCGGCGAACATCTGCGCCGCGCGGGCGTGATCGCCGGCGTCCATCGCGGCGCGGGCCGCGTCGAAATCGGTCTGCTCGGCCGCGGTCGAGGCCGGCTGCCCCGCCCCACCATCCGCCGGGGCCGAGGGTGCCAGCTGCGGGCTGAGTCCCGCCTGCGCCTGCGGCACGGTCAGCGCCGACAGATCGCAGCCGGGTTCGGCCTCGCACAGGCGGAATTCCAGGTCGGACAGGCGCCGTTCGCTATCGCCCGCGATGCGGTTGATGCGATTCTGCAGCTGTTCGGCCTGGTTCGTCAGGCGCATCAGCTGCGCCTCCATCGCGTTCATGCGGTCGATGGCGCTGGCCCCGCCCGCCGCCTGGAACCCGGCGGCGCCCGACGCAACCAATTCGCCCCGCAATCCCTGCAGCTGACTGCGCAGCTGCGTGACCTGCTGACGCATGTCGGCCAGCGTCGCGGCGTCGGGGGCGGCCTGAACAGGCGCCCCAAGCGTCAGGGCCAGGATCAGCGCGGGGATCAGCCGCATCACATGCCTGCCCCGACGACGCCCCCGGCAGGGGCGGCGCTTGCCACGGGGGCCATCGCCACAGCGGGGGGTGCGGCTTCGGTCACGACGGTGATGGCACGGCGGTTCTGGGCATAGCAGCCCTCGTCCGAACAGGTCGCTGCGGGACGCTCCTTGCCGAAGGACAGCGTGCGGATGCGGCCCGGTGCCACCCCCTGCGCGACCAGGTATTCCTGCACCGCGCTGGCCCGCCGCGCGCCAAGCGCAAGGTTGTATTCGCGGGTGCCCGTCTCCTCGGCATGGCCCTGGACCACGGCGGTAAAGGCGGTGTGGCGTGTCAACCAGGCGGCCTGCGCCGCCAGGATAGTCCGCGCCTCGGGGGTCAGGGTCGTCTGGTCGGCGGGAAACAGGACCGTGTCGCCGACCGTGCCGCGGAAATACTGGGCCGTCGCCTCGGCGCCCAGGACGCCGCCGGCCAGATCGCCCTGGAACACCGCGCCCCCGCCCGTGCTGGCATAGGGGTCGACCACGGGCGGCGCCACCGTGGGCGCAGGCTGGGCACAGGCCGCCAGCCCCAGAAGGGCGGACAGCAGAACAGGCTTGGTCGCGGCGTTCATCATCTCATCCTCATGGCAACAGGGGACCCCAGGACGGGTCCGAGGCGGCAAAGTCAAGATTCATCGGTCGCATGTTGCGCCCGGTGATGTCCACCGAATGCAGACGCGGCTGGCCGTTTCCGCCGGGGGTGGCGCGCGTGAACATCACCACCCGACCGTTCGGGGCCCAGGTCGGGCCCTCGTCCAGGAAGCTTTCGGTCAGCATGCGTTCGGACGATCCGTCGGTGCGCATGGTGCCGATGTGAAAGCGTTCGCCGATCTGCTTGGTGAACGCGATCAGGTCCCCCTTGGGCGACCAGGTGGGCGTGCCGTAACGCCCGTCCCCAAAGCTGATGCGCGACGGCTCGGCCCCGTCCAGCCCCATGATGTATAGCTGCGGCGCGCCGGACCGATCGCTTTCGAACACGATGCGCTGCCCGTCCGGGCTGAACCCCGGAGAGGTGTCGATTGCCGGCGAATTGGTCAGCGCGCGTTGGGCGCCGGTGGCCACGTCCATCAGCCAGATGTCGGTATTGCCGCCCTGTTCGCGCGAATACGCGACCCACCGCCCGTCCGGGCTGAAGGTCGGCGCAAAGGCCATCGTGCTGGCATCGCGGGTCAGCGGCCGGGCGCTGACGGTCGCCACGTCCATCAGCTGTATCTGGGGAAAGCCGCTGTCATAGCTGGTGAACAGCAGGCGGCGCCCGTCGGGCGAGAATTTCGGCGCCAGCACCAGGGACGAGCTGTCGGTCATCCACAGGATGTTCGCGCCGTCGTAATCCATCACACCGATCCGCTTGATCCGTGCGCTTTTGGGGCCGGTTTCCTGGACGAAGGCCACGCGGCTGTCGAAATAAGGCTTTTCGCCGGTCAGCCGGGCATAGATCTGGTCGGCGATCTTGTGGGCCGCGCGGCGCCAGTCGGCGGCGCGGGCGTCGAACTGCATCCCGTCGCCCTGCGGCTGGCCCGACACGACGTCGAACAGCCGAAAGCCCACGCTGATGTTGTCGCCCATCTGCCGCACCTCGGCCGAGACCAGCGCCTGCGCGTTCACCGCCCGCCAGTCGTCATAGCTGACGGCCTCGGTAAAGCTGGCGGGGCGGGCGACATGCGTCGCGACGGGGATCTCGCTGAACAGGCCGGTGCCGGTCAGGTCGTCCGCCACGACCTGACGGATGCGGGCCGCGATTTCGGCATCGCCGTGAAAGGCCGGAATGGCGATCGACATTGGCTCTATCACGCCGTCGGTGATCTCGATGCGCAGGGGGGTGTCCTGCGCCATCACGGGCCCGGCCGGCAGCAACGCTGCGGCCAGCAGGAAGGCAGGGGCAAGGATCAATCTGCGGAACATGGCGTCATCACTACCTTTTTTCGGCGAACAGCGGAAGGTGGCCCCCGCCGGTCAGTCATTGGAACGCAACGCCGTCGGGGCGGAAGTCCACCACGACATCGCGCCAGCGTCCGTATTTCGATGCGGGCAGATCGAACCCGGCGCGTCCGCACATCAGGATGGCGCGGCGCGCGACCTCGAACCCCTGCTGGGCTGCGGATTCGCTGCCGCCCTGATAGCCGGCGATGCGCATGCTGTTCTGGTCGGGCACCCCGTCCGGCGACAGCGTGAACCCGACCGAGACGGTCATCTGCGACGCCTCGACCGACAGCGCGCCCAGGTTCCAGCAGTCCTGGATCGCAAAGCGCAGCCCGTCGCGTTCCGACAACGTCAGCGGGTCGCCCAAGGGCAGGCCCTGCGCCGCATCGGGCAGGGGCGTCGCCTGGATCGGGCTGGGGGTCAGCTGCATCATGTCGGCAGGCGGACCCGAAGGGTCGTTCGCCGGATCCGCCGCGGCCCCGGTCCCCGCCATGGCCCCCGCCAGCGCGGCGGCCAGCGGGTCCAGCCCGGCCGAGGCGCCGCTGCCGCCCTCGATGGTCTGCGACGGGCTGCCGGCCGTGTCGGAGCCAGAGGCGGCGTCCTGCCCCCCTGCCCCGCCCTGCGCATCGCGCAGCGCGTCCTCCAGCGCCTGCCGATCCGCCGCCTCGCGCGCGGCCTGTTCGGCAGCCGCCTGACGCTCGGCCTCGGCTTGGCGCTCTGCCTCTGCGGCGGCTTCGGCGGCGGCACGGCGCTCTTCCTCTGCCTCTGCGGCAGCGCGGCGTTCCGCCTCCGCGGCGGCCTGGCGCTCCGCTTCTTCGGCCTGGCGTGCGGCTTCGGCGCGACGTTCTTCCTCGGCCGCTGCAGCGGCGCGGCGCTCCTCCTCCGCCTCTGCGGCAGCACGGCGCTCCGCCTCCTCAGCGGCTTGGCGTTCCGCCTCCTCAGCGGCCAGGCGCTCGGCCTCCGCGGCCTGACGTGCGGCTTCGGCGCGGCGCTCCTCCTCGGCCACGGCCTCTGCGGCGGCACGACGCGCCTCTTCCGCTTCGGCCGCCGCGCGGCGTTCGGCCTCTGCGGCGGCGTCGGCTGCCTGCCGTTCCTCCTCCGCAGCTTGGCGCGCGGCTTCCGCGCGGCGCTCTTCCGCGGCCTCTGCCGCTGCGCGCCGTTCCTGCTCCGCCTCTGCCGCGGCCTGACGTTCGGCTTCCGCGGCAGCGTCCGCCGCGGCTTGGCGCTCGCGTTCGGCGGCGGCTTGGCGGTCTGCCTCGGCGGCAGCCTGGCGTTCCGCCTCGGCTGCGGCTTCGGCGGCCGCATCGGCCGTGGCCTGACGCGCGGCGGCGGCAGCCGCATCTGCGGCCGCCTGACGCGCAGCCTCGGCCGCAGCCGCCTCTGCCACGCGGCGGTTGAAGGATTCGACCAGGTCGGCCGGCCGGTCCTCGGGGCGGCGCGAGGCATCAAGTGCGAGCGCCGATCGCGGGGCGACCGGAACGGCTGCGGCGTCAGGCGTCGGCAGCGCCGGGCGGTTAGGCTGAGCCTCTGCCACGGGGGCCGGGGGGGTGTCCGGAACCTGCGGGGCGGTCTCGGCCCCATCGGTCTGGTTCGGGCGCGACGCGGGCAGATCGGTCGCGACCTCGACCGGAGCGGCGGGCGCGAAATCGCTGAGGTCGGGCACGGATTCGGCCGTATCGGGCTGTTCCAGCGCCGCGGCCTGCCCCGATTGCGGGGGGATCGCATCGACGGGCCGCGCCGCACCGTCCTCGGCCGGGTCGACGGGGTCGGGCAAGGTGGCCACCGCGGTCGAATCGGCACCCACCGGCCCCGCCCCGCGGGCGGCGGCGGCCATCGCCTCGAACTCGGCGCCGCTGATGGTCGAGACCTGGGTCGTGCGCACCATCGGGCTGGGCTGCGGACGAAACAGCGCCCCGCCCAGGATCGCCCACAGGATCAGAGAGCCGTGCGCGACCCCCGAGACCCAGTAACCGATGCGCCCTTCGCGTTCGTCCATGGTTCAGCCGTCCATCCGCGGTCCGCCGGTCTCGGTGACCAAGACGATGTCGGTGATGCCCGCCGCGTTCAGCGCGCCCATGATCTGGACCACGCGGGCATAGGGGATGGTGCCGTCGGCACGCAGGAACACCCGGCCCGACTGCCGTTCCGCCAGGATCGTGCGCAGCGTCGTCACGACCTGCTCGTCCGCCACCGGCTGGTCCATGATCGTCAGCGACCCCTCGACCGGGATCGACACCATCAACGGCTCCTCGTCCTCGTTGGGGACCGCGTTGGCGGCGGTTTCGGGCAAGTTCAGCGGAACGCCCGCCGTCATCAGCGGCGCCGCGACCATGAAGATGATCAGCAGCACCAGCATCACGTCCACGAAGGGCGTGACGTTGATCTCGGACATCGGCAGGTTGCGCCGACGGCCCTTGCTGCGGACGCGCTTGACGACCCCGGATGCCATGTCAGGCCTCGTCCATCTGGCGCGACAGAAGCGTCGAGAACTCGTCCGAGAACGCCTCCCATCCGCCGGTGATGCGTTCCGCATCGCCCGACAGCTTGTTGTAGAAGACGACGGCCGGGATGGCCGCGACCAGGCCCAGGGCAGTCGCCAGCAGGGCCTCGGCGATGCCCGGCGCCACGACGGCCAGACTGGTATCCTGGGTCAGGGCGATGCCCTCGAATGCGGACTTGATGCCCCACACGGTGCCGAACAGGCCGATGAAGGGCGCGGTCGACCCCACGGTCGCCAGGAAGGACAGGCCGCGGAACAGGCGCTGTTCCTCGCGCTGGATGGCCACGTTCATGGCCCGGTCGATGCGCCCGATGCCGCCCGCGATCAGCCGCCCGTCATCGCGGTGGCTGCGGCGCCATTCGGTCATGCCCGCGGAAAAGATCCGTTCGGACGGCCCCTTGGGACGGTCGCCAAGCCGGTCATAAAGATCGTCCAAGGGCTCTCCGGACCAGAAGGCGCGGTCAAAGCGGGCGGCCTCCTTGCGCGCCTGCGCAAAGGTCAGGAATTTCTGCACGATGATCGCCCAGGACCAGAACGAGGCCGCGATCAGCATGATCATGACCACCTGCACCGTCAGCGAGGATCGCCAGAACAAAGCCACGGCCGAAAAGTCGATGGCCTCGGCGGCCTGAATGGGTTCCATGGTCTACTGCCTCATCATCAGGGGCCGCAACTGCCCCCTGGCAGCCCGGCGTTGCGGCCTGTTACCCTGTAATTGCCACGGGTTTCAGCCCCCGCGGCAACACAATGGCGTCAATTTTCATCAACCTGCGTCCGTGTTGCCGCATCCGCGCGGCAGAGGCCACGGGTTCAGCCCTCCGGCAGCGCCCGCGACAGGGCAGCGGGTAGGCGCACGGGACGTCCCCGCCCGTCCAGGCTGACGATCGTCACCCGCGCCGAAAACAGTACCTCATCGCCGCGCAGCACCTGCTGGTCGACCACGATCCGCGCGGCCGTGGCGTGCGACAGGTCGGTGACCACGGTCAGCAGGTCGTCGAAGCGCGCGGGGCGCAGATAGTCGGCCTCGATATGGCGGACGGCGAAGACATGGCCCGACGTCTCCTTCATGCGCATCTGGTCGATGCCGGTGGCCCGCATCCATTCGGACCGCCCCCGCTCGATGTATTTCAGATAGTTCGCATAATAGACGATCCCGGCCAGGTCGGTGTCTTCGTAATAGACGCGCAATGTCAGGTGATGGCTCATGGGGACCAAAATACGCGCGATCGGTCCCGTCCGCAATCAGACGTCGAACAGCGTCGCCTGACCGGTGGGGACCGGCATGTCCAGGCCCAGATGGCGCCAGGCCCCCTGGGTCAGCATGCGCCCGCGTGGGGTGCGCGCGACCAGGCCCTGCTGCAGCAGATAGGGCTCGATCACCTCCTCGATGGCGTCGCGGCTCTCGGACAGGGCGGCGGACAGCGTCTCGACCCCCACGGGTCCGCCCGCGTAATGCTGCGCCATCTGGGTCAGGTACCGCCGGTCGGCCCCGTCCAGGCCCAGATCGTCCACCCCCAGCCGGTTCAACGCGATATCGGCGATCTCGCGCGTCAGGCGGCCGTTACCCTCCACCAGCGCAAAATCGACCACGCGGCGCAGCAGCCGGCCCGCGATGCGGGGCGTGCCGCGGGCGCGGCGCGCGATCTCCAGCGTGCCTTCGGGATCGGCGCTGATCCCCATCAGCCGCGCGCCGCGCTGCACGATCAGGTCCAGTTCCGCGATCTCATAGAACTGCAGCCGGGTCGGAATGCCGAACCGATCGCGCAGCGGCGTGGTCAGCAGGCCAAGCCGCGTGGTCGCCCCCACCAGCGTGAAGGGCTGCAGTTCTATGCGAACGGTGCGTGCGGCCGGGCCCTCGCCGATCACAAGATCCAGCTCGAAATCCTCCATCGCGGGGTACAGGATCTCCTCGACCGCGGGGTTCATGCGGTGTATCTCGTCGATGAACAGGACGTCGCGCGCCTCGAGGTTGGTCAGGATCGCGGCCAGATCCCCCGCCCGCGCGATGACCGGCCCGGATGTCATGCGGAAGTTCACCCCCAGTTCGCGTGACATGATCTGCGCCAGCGTGGTCTTGCCCAGTCCCGGGGGGCCGAAGAACAGCGTGTGGTCCATCGCCTTGCCGCGCATCTTGGCGCTTTCGATGAACACCTTCAGGTTCGCGCGCGCCTCGGCCTGGCCCACGAATTCGGACAGGTTCTGCGGGCGCAGCGCGCGATCCTCGACATCGCTGTCCAGCTTTTCGGGGCGCAGGTCAGGGTCCGGCCCGGTCATCCGCGGCCCCAGGGCGTGCGCGGCGCGGCGCCGGTGCGGGGGATGCGGCTTGGTCCGGCGGCGGGGGCCGGGTCACGCGCAGCCGTGCCATCCATCGCCATCAGCCGGGCGATCCGCTCCTCGGTCGGGGGGTGGGTGGTGAACAGCCGGTCGGCCCGCATCGCGTGCAGCGGGTTGATGATGAACATCGCCGCCGCGGCGGGGTTCTTCTCGGCCGGCAGGTTCACGCTGCGCCCCGCCGCCTGCGCGATCCGGCTCAGCGCCGAGGCCAGCGCCCGCGGCTTGCCGCTGATCTGCGCGCCGGTCGCATCCGCCTCGTATTCCCGCGCACGAGAGATCGCCATCTGCACCATCATCGCGGCCATCGGCGCCAGGATCATCGCCAGGATGCCGCCGATCATGCCGCCCCGCCCCTCGCGGTTTCCCGCGAACAGCATCATGTTCCCCATCATCGCGATGGCGCCGGCCATGGTCGCGGTGACGGTCATGGTCAGCGTGTCGCGATGCCGGATATGGGCCAGCTCATGGGCGATCACGCCCTCGATCTCGTCGGCGGACAGGTGGTTCAGCAGCCCCTGCGTCACCGCCACGGCGGAGTTCTGCGGATTGCGCCCGGTGGCAAAGGCATTGGGCTGCTGGGTCGGCAGCAGGTACAGCTTGGGCATCGGCATCTGCGCGCGCTCGGCCAGCCGCGCGGTCATCGCGTGCAGTTCGGCCCCCTGCTGGGGCGACAACTCGACCGCACCCTGCTGGCGCAGGACCATCTTGTCGCTGTTCCAGTAGCTGAAGAAGTTCATGCCCCCCGCGATCACCAGCGCCATCACCGCACCGCCCGATCCGCCCAGCATCCAGCCCAAGGCCATGACCAGCGCGGTCAGCGCCGCCATCAGCATGAAGACCTTGATGTTTCCTGCCATGTTCAGACCTCCGGTTCAGTCCTTGGGCGCCAGCAGACGCAGCGCCGCGCGGATCAACGCGGGCATGGCCGCCGCCGGTTCCCGCGCCTGCGCCTCGGCCACGGCGGATGCCGCCTCGGACGGACCATAGCCCAGATTGGTCAGCGCCGACAGCGCATCCGCCATCGCCTGGCCCTGATGCGCGCCGGTCGCGGGGGTGGGGGCATCGGCGCGACCGCGCGCGGATGCCGCGGAGGGGCCGGGCTCGATGCCCGGCTCCTCCGCATGACCGCCCGCGGCAACGTCCCCCGCATCAATGGTCAGTGCGCCACCCAGGGCCATGACCGACGGCGCCTTGTCCTTGAGTTCCAGCACGATCCGCTGCGCCAGCTTGGGACCGACCCCGTTCGCCTTGCGCACCGACGCCCAGTCCCCCAGCGCGATCGCCCGGCCCAACCCCTCGGGGCCCAGCGTGCTCAGGATCGCCAGCGACACCTTGGCACCGACCCCCTGGACCGACGTCAGCAGCCGGTGCCACTCCTTGTCCAGCATGGTGGGGAATCCGAACAGCTGCAAAAGATCCTCGCGCACCACCAGCTCGGTATACAGCGCGGCCGCCTGCCCCACCGGCGGCAGCCCCGCCGCCGTCCGCTCGCTGACATGCACGATGTACCCCACGCCCCGCACGTCGATCAGCACGTGATCGCGCGCCCGGTGCAGGATGACCCCCGCGATCCGCCCGATCATGCCGCGCCCCGCTTGGGCGTGGCGACCCGCAGCGACCGTCCCTGCAGATGACGGGCGTGACAGATGGCGATGGCCAGCGCATCCGCCGCGTCCGCGCTGTCGAAGACCGCCCCGGGCAGCTGGATGCGCACCATGTGCTGGACCTGCTCCTTGCCCGCGTGACCCACGCCCACGACGGTCTTCTTGACCGCGTTGGGCGCGTATTCCCCGACCGATATCCCGGCCTCGGCTGGCGCCAGCAGGGCCACGCCCCGCGCCTGCCCCAGCTTCAGCGTCCCGGTCGCGTCCTTGTTGACGAAGGTCTGCTCGACCGCGGCCTCGTCGGGGGCATGGGTCGCGATGACCGCGCACAGGCCCCGGAACAGGACCGACAGCCGCGCGCCCAGATCCTGCGCGCCGTCCGAATGGATGGTGCCGTTGGCGATGTGACGGATGCGCGATCCGTCGACCTCGATCATCCCCCAGCCCATGTTCCGCAAACCGGGATCGATACCCAAGACCTTCATGCTGCCCTCTTTTTTCCGATTGCTAGCACGAAGCGCGAACATCTGGCTAGGGGCATGCCACGGCGGGCCATGGGTATTCGAACGACAAAGACGCCCGGCTCACTCCTCGACCACGTCCAGCACGCCGGGCACCGCGCGCAGCGCCTGGCGCGCGGGGGTGGTCAGGGGGGCGTCGTTGGCGACCTCGATCTCGATGATCTCGTCACCCTCGCGGATGCGCAGGCGGATCGGGCCGCGCGACCGGGGCGGCACGATGATGTCGGTGCGGATGCGGGTCAGCACCTCGACCAGGCGCGGGATCGTGTCGGCGCCCTGCATCTCGACCGCAAGGCAGCCTGCACCCGCGTCGGCCACGGCGTCCTCCAGCGCGGTGACCGAATTCGCCAGCATCTTGACCTGATCGCCCGACGGCTCGACCTTGACCTGCAGCACGACGCTGGCGCCCGGTTCCAGCTTGTCGCGGCTGGCGGTCAGCAGGTCCGAGAACACCGTGACCTCATACAGCCCCGTGGGGTCCGACAGGCTGACGAAGGCATAGGCGGTGCCCTTGGCGGACTTGCGCTCCATCCGCGCGGCGACCGTGCCCGCGATCTGGGCGACCAGCGGGCCGTTCAGCGCGTCCTGGCTGATCTCGGCCAGGGTCATCACCTTCTTGCGGCGCAGGGCCGGCAGATAGTCGTCCAGCGGATGCCCGGACAGGTAGAATCCGACGGCCTTGTGCTCCTCTCCCAGCTTCTCGGTCGGCAGCCAGATGCCCGACAGGGGGGCACGCGGCGGCGGCAGATCCTCTCCGCCCCCGAACAGCGACGTCTGGCTGGAGGCGGCCTGGCTCTGGACCGCCGCCGACCAGGCGACCAACCCGTCCAGCGACTTCATCACCCGGGCGCGGTTGTCGTCCAGTCCGTCGAAGGCGCCGGCGCGGGCCAGCATCTCCAGCGGGCGCTTGCCCACCCGCTTCATGTCGGTGCGCCGTGCCAGGTCGTGGATGTCGCGGAACGGCTGGTCCGCGCGCGCATCGTGGATCAGGCGCATCGCCTCCAGGCCCACGCCCTTCAGCGCGCCCAGGGCATAGTGGATGCGCCCCGGCCCCACGGTGAAGGTCGGCGCCGAGCGGTTGACGCAGGGCGGCACGATCTCGATCCCCATCCGATCGCATTCGCGTTTGTAGACGGCCAGCTTGTCGGTCAGGTGGATGTCGCAGTTCATCACCGCGGCCATGAATTCGACCGGGTGGTTCGCCTTCAGCCACGCGGTCTGATAGCTGACCACGGCATAGGCGGCCGCGTGCGACTTGTTGAAGCCGTAGTTGGCGAACTTTTCCAGCAGGTCGAAGACCTCTCCGGCCTTCTTGTCGGGCACGCCGTTGGCGACCGCGCCCTTGACGAACTTGGGCCGTTCCTTGGCCATCTCGGCGGCGATCTTCTTGCCCATGGCGCGGCGCAGCAGGTCGGCGCCGCCCAGCGAATAGCCCGCCATGACCTGGGCGATCTGCATCACCTGTTCCTGATAGACGATGATGCCCTGGGTCTCGGCCAGGATGTCGTCGATGGTCGGGTGGATCGATTCCAGGTCGCGCAGGCCGTTCTTGACCTCGCAATAGGTCGGGATGTTCTCCATCGGGCCGGGACGGTACAGCGCCACCAGCGCCACGATGTCCTCGATGCAGGTTGGTTTCATGCGGCGCAGGGCGTCCATCATGCCGCTGGATTCCACCTGGAACACCGCGACCGTGCGCGCGCTGGCGAACAGGTCATAGCTGGCCTTGTCGTCCAGCGGGATCAGGTTGATCTGGTTTTCCGTCCCCGGCGCGGGGTCGTACAACTGCCGCCCGTCGGCGGCGATGTGCAGCGGACGGCCCTGACCGTTGATCAGGTCGACCGCATTCTGGATCACCGTCAGCGTCTTGAGGCCCAGAAAGTCGAACTTGACCAGGCCGGCCTGCTCCACCCATTTCATGTTGAACTGGGTCGCCGGCATGTCGGATGCCGGATCGCGGTACAGCGGCACCAGCTGGTCCAGTGGCCGGTCCCCGATCACCACCCCCGCCGCGTGGGTGGAGGCGTTGCGATAAAGCCCCTCCAGCTGTTCGGCGTAATCCAGAAGGCGGGCCACCACCTCCTCGCGCGCGGCCTCGCGCAGGCGCGGCTCGTCGGCGCGGGCCTTGGCGATGCTGACGGGTTTCACGCCCTCGACCGGGATCATCTTGGACAGGCGGTCCACCTGGCCGAAGGGCAGCTGCAGCACGCGCCCCACGTCGCGCACCGCCGCCTTGGACAGCAGCGCGCCGAAGGTGATGATCTGGCCCACCTTGTCGGCCCCGTACTTGCCCTGCACGTAACGGATCACCTCCTCGCGGCGGTCCATGCAGAAGTCGATGTCGAAATCCGGCATGCTGACCCGTTCGGGGTTCAGGAACCGCTCGAACAGCAGGTTGTAGCGCAGGGGGTCCAGGTCGGTGATGGTCAGCGCATAGGCGACCAGCGACCCGGCGCCCGACCCGCGGCCAGGTCCGACCGGGATGCCCTGTTCCTTGGCCCAATGGATGAAATCGGCCACGATCAGGAAATAGCCGGGAAAACCCATCTGCTCGATGATGCCCAGTTCGAAATCCAGGCGCGCGGTGTATTCCTCGACCGTGACCGCGTGGGGGATGACCTTCAGCCGCTCGGCCAGGCCGGCATGGGCCTGGCGACGCAGTTCGGTCACCTCGTCATCGGCGAACCGGGGCAGGATCGGCGCGTGCTTGGACACTGCAAAGGCGCAGCGGCGGGCGATCTCGACGGTGTTCTCGATCGCCTCGGGCAGGTCGGCGAACAGGACCGCCATCTCTTCGGCGGACTTGAAGTAATGCTGGGGCGTCAGGCGGCGACGGGGCTGGGACTGGTCGACATAGGCCTTCTCGGCGATGCAGATCAGCGCGTCATGCGCCTCGTACATGGTGGTCTTGGGAAAATAGACATCGTTCGTCGCCACCAGCGGAAGACCCTTGGCATAGGCCAGATCGACCAGACCGCCCTCGGACGCGGCCTCGGCGGCCATCAGCTGGCCGTTCTCGCCGGGGTGGCGCTGCAGTTCGACATAGAGCCGGTCGCCGAAGGACGCCGCCAGCTGGTCCACCAGCGCCTCGGCCTTGGGCATCTGGCCCTGCGCGATCAGCAGGCCCAAGGGACCCGTCGCGCCCCCGGTCAGGCAGATCAGCCCCTCGGCCTTGGCGCACAGCTCGTCGACCGTCACATGCGGCAGCGCCCCGCCCTCGCGCAGATAGAGGCAGGTGGACAGCGCCATCAGGTTCATCCACCCCGCCTGGTTCTGCGCCAGAAGGACGACCGGCCCGGTGGCCTCGGCCATCAACGTCACCTGACAGCCGATAATGGGCTGGATGCCCTTGTCGCGGGCCTTCACGCTGAATTCCAGCGCGGCGAACATGTTGTTCGTGTCGGTCAGCGCGACCGCTGGCATGCCTGCCTCGAAGGCAAGGCTTGGCAATTTGCCTACGGGAATGGCACCTTCCAGCAACGAATGCTCGGAATGTGTGCGAAGATGGATGAATCGGGGGGATTTTGCGGCCATGATCGGGACAGTATCGCAGCGTGACCAAACAGTGCAATTGCGCGGCTGCCGAATTGCGGTCTAAGCAGGTCAGGAATTTGACCAAGGGGACAGAATTGACCGACATGCCCGTGTTCCGCGCCAGGGGTCTGGGCAAGTCCTATCCCGGCGTCCGCGCCAATGACGACGTGTCGTTCCACGTCATGCCCGGAGAGATCCACGCCCTGCTGGGCGAGAACGGCGCGGGCAAGTCGACGCTGGTCAAGATGATCTATGGGCTGGTGCGCCCCGATGACGGGCAGATGTGGCTGGGCGACGGCGCCCATGCGCCCTCCGATCCGCGGGCGGCGCGGGCGGCGGGCGTCGCGATGGTGTTCCAGCATTTCAGCCTGTTCGACGCGCTGACGGTCGCCGAAAACATCGCCCTGGGGATGGAGAATCCGCCGCCGCGGCGCGAACTGTCGGCGCGCATCACCAAGGTCAGCCATGATTTCGGCCTGCCGCTGAACCCCGCGCGGCGCATCGTCACCCTGTCGGCCGGCGAACGCCAGCGGGTCGAGATCATCCGCTGCTTGCTGCAGAACCCGCGCCTGTTGATCATGGACGAGCCGACCAGCGTGCTGACCCCGCAGGAGGCCGAATTGCTGTTCGCGACCCTGCGCAAGCTGGCGGCGCAAGGCACCGCGATCCTGTACATCAGCCACAAGCTGGACGAGATCCGCAGCCATTGCGACCGCGCCACGATCCTGCGGCACGGCAAGGTCGTGGACAGCTGCGACCCCCGCGCCCATTCCGCCCGCGACCTGGCCGCGATGATGGTCGGCGGCCAGATGCGCCAGATCGACCGCAGCGGTCGCCAGCCCGGCGCCGTCCTGCTGGAGGTGCGCGCCCTGTCCCAGCCCGCCCCCAATGCCGAGGGCACCGCGCTGAAGGACATCGCCCTGACCCTGCGGGCCGGAGAGATCCTGGGCATCGGCGGCGTCGCCGGCAACGGCCAGGAGGAGCTGTTGGCCGCCCTGTCGGGCGAGGTCCGCAGCGCGCCCGGCACCGTCACGCTGGAAGGCGCGGACCTGTCCGCCGCCGGCCCCGAACCGCGCCGCGTCAAGGGCCTGCTCAGCGCGCCCGAGGACCGGCTGGGCCATGCCGCCGTCCCCGATTTCAGCCTGACCGAGAATACGCTGCTGACCGCGGGCAGCCGCAAGTCCCTGGTCCGCGGCGGGCTGATCGACCACAAGGCCGCGCGCGACTATGCGCTGGCGGTGATCGACGGGTTCGACGTCCGCACCCCCGGGCCCCATGTCGCGGCCCGCGCCCTGTCCGGCGGCAACCTGCAGAAGTTCGTCATCGGCCGAGAGGTCATGCAGAACCCGCGCGTGCTGGTCGTGAACCAGCCCACCTGGGGCGTCGACGCGGGGGCCGCTGCCGCCGTGCGGCAATCGCTGCTGGACCTGGCGCGCCAGGGTGCGGGCGTCATCGTCATCTCTCAAGATCTGGATGAGCTTTTGGAACTGTCCGACCGTTTCTGCGCCCTGAACGAAGGCCGCCTGTCGCCCCCCGTCCCCACCGACGGCCTGACGCTGGACCGCATCGGCCTGATGCTGGGCGGCGCGCACGGCATGGAAGAGGCGCATCTATGATCACGCTGATCCCGCGCCAAAGCGCCTCGACCGGCTGGCAGGTCGCGACGCCGGTCATGGCCGTGCTGGCCACGATGATCGCCGGCGGGCTGCTGTTCGCGATGCTGGGGCATGACCCGGTCGCGGCGATCCGCACGATCTTCTGGGACCCGCTGTTCGGCCCTGCCGCCGGCTATTCCCGGCCGCAGCTGCTGATCAAGGCCGCGCCGCTGATCCTGATCGCCTCCGGGCTGGCCATCGGCTTTCGCGCCGGCATCTGGAACATCGGGGCCGAGGGGCAGTACATCATCGGCGGCATCACCGGCGCCGCGGTCGCCTTGGCGCTGTACCCGCTGGAGGCCTGGTGGCTGTTTCCGCCGATGGTCGCGGCCGGACTGGCCGGGGGCTGGGCCTGGGGCATGATCCCCGCGATGCTCAGGAACTGGTTCGGCGCATCGGAAATCCTGGTGTCGCTGATGCTGGTCTATGTCGCGCAGCGGATCGCCGCATGGATGGCCTTTGGCCCGATGCGCAACCCGCAGGGCATGGGCTTTCCCGGATCGCGCAACCTGCAGCAATACCCCTCGGCCGCGAACCCCGAGCTGATCGCCGGGACCGGCGCGCATTGGGGCGTCGTGGCCGCCGCCGCCGCGGTCCTGGCCACGTGGTTCCTGATGAGCCGCCACATCCGCGGGTTCCACATCCGCGCCGCCGGCACCGCGCCCCGTGCCGCGCGATTCGCGGGCGTGCGGCCGCAGACGCTGGTCGCGTTCTGCCTGGGCCTGTCGGGCGCGCTGGCCGGTGCCGCGGGCCTGTTCGAGGTCGCGGGCCCCGCGGGCCAGATCACCGACAAGCTGGGCGTGGGATACGGGTTCACCGCGATCATCGTGGCGTTCCTGGGACGGCTGCACCCGGTGGGCATCCTGCTGGCGGGACTGCTGCTGGCGCTGACCTATATCGGGGGCGAACTGGCTCAGCTGACCATGTCGCTGCCCGCCGCGACCGTGCAGGTGTTCCAGGGGATGCTGCTGTTCTTCCTGTTGGGCTTCGACGTCCTGACCCGCTATCAGATCCGCAGAAGGCGCACCGCATGATCGACCCCCTGTCCATCTTTCTGCTGCTGATCTCGGCCTCGACCCCGATCCTGTTCGCTGCCCTGGGCGAACTGGTCGTGGAACGCGCGGGCGTCCTGAACCTGGGGGTCGAGGGGATGATGATTACCGGCGCGCTGGCCGGTTTCGCCGCCGCCTATGCCAGCGGCAATCCGTTCCTGGGGTTTCTGGTCGCGGCCGTGGCGGGGGCGGCCATATCGCTGCTGTTCGCGGCGCTGACGCAGCTGTTCCTGGCCAACCAGGTCGCATCGGGCCTGGCGCTGACCCTGTTCGGCCTGGGCCTGGCCGCGATGTTCGGCAAGCCGTTCGAGGGGGTCAAGGCGCCGCCCATGCCCATCGGGCCGCTGCGCATCAACTGGATCGTGTGGCTGGGGCTGGCGATGGTGCCGGTCGTCTGGTGGTTCCTGAACCGCACCCGGCGCGGCCTGGTCCTGCGCGGCGTCGGAGAGAACCACGAGGCCGCCCACGCCCTGGGCTATGACGTGCGCCTGGCCCGTCTGGCGGCCATCGCCTTCGGCGGCGCGATGGCGGGGATCGGCGGGGCGTTCATCTCGATCGCGACGGTCCTGCAATGGACCGAGGGGATGACCGCCGGTGCGGGCTGGATTGCGCTGGCGATCGTGGTTTTCTCGAACTGGACGGCGGCGGGCGTCCTGGCGGGGGCCTGGCTTTTCGGCGGCGTCACCGTGCTGCAGCTGCGCCTGCAGGCGGCGGGCGTGCAGGTGCCGGTGCAGCTGCTGTCGATGGCGCCCTATCTGGCGACCATCATCGTGCTGGTGGCCATCTCGGCCCGGCAGAAATACTCGCGGCGCGCGGGGGCGGCTGCCCCCGGCTCGCTTGGGACCAACTTCCACGCGCTGCGGTAGAACCGCGGCCATACCAACCAAGAGGGATACCATGAACCGCAGACATCTTCTGGCCACGGCCGCCGCCCTGATGACCGCGATGGCCGCCCCGGCCATGGCCCAGGACGAGCCGCTGAAGGTCGGCTTCATCTATGTGGGCCCCGTGGGTGACGGCGGCTGGACCTATCAGCACGACCTGGCCCGCCAGGCCGTCGAGGCCGAGTTCGGCGACCGCGTCGAGACCACCTTCATCGAGAGCGTGCCGGAAGGCGCCGACGCCGAACGCGCCCTGACCCAGCTGGCCCTGGCCGGGAACGAGCTGATCTTCGCGACCAGCTTCGGCTTCATGGACCCGGTGATGAACGTCGCGGCCAAGTTTCCCGACATCAAGTTCGAACATGCCACCGGCTACAAGACCGCCGAGAACGTCGCGACCTATGACGCGCGCTTCTACGAGGGTCGGGCGGTCATCGGCACCATCGCGGGCCGCATGACGGAATCGAACAAGATCGGCTATATCGGGTCCTTCCCGATCCCCGAGGTGATCCAGGGCATCAACTCCAGCTTCATCCATGCCCGCAAGGTGAATCCGGACGTGGAGATGCGCGTCGTCTGGGCCTACAGCTGGTTCGACCCCGCCAAGGAGGCCGAGGCCGCGTCGGCGCTGTTGGCCGAGGGCGTGGACGTGATCCTGCAGCACACCGATTCGACCGCGCCCCTGGCCCAGGCCCAGCAGGCCGGCGCCATCGGCTTCGGTCAGGCCAGCGACATGGCGGCGTTCAAGCCCAGCCCGCGGGTGGCCTCGATCATCGATGAATGGTCGCCCTATTATATCAAGCGCGTCGGCGCGGTGCTGGACGGCACCTGGGAAAGCGGATCCAGCTGGGCGGGCATCGGTGACGGAGAGGTCGTGATCGGAGAGATCACCGACGCCGTCCCCGCCGAGGTCAAGGCAGAGGCCGAGGCCCTGCGCGACGCCATCGGCGCGGGCGAATACCACCCCTTCACCGGGCCGCTGAACAAGGCCGACGGCACCGTCTGGCTAGCCGAGGGAGAGACCGCCAGCGACGCGGACCTGCAGTCGATGAACTTCTACGTCGAGGGCATCACCGCCCAGATCCCGCAGTAAGCGGCCCTGACCGACACCCTGCGCGCCCCGGTCCGAAAAGGCCGGGGCGTTCGTCGTTCCGGCGACATCCCGCGCAGGCCTGGCCGCGATGATGACATCCGGCCGCGACCCCGGCGATACTGTGCGCGACCGATACCGGAGGCCGCCTGATGCGCCTGCTTGCCCTGACCGCCCTGCTGCTGTCCACCGCCCCTGCCCTGGCGCAAGACGCCGACGCGCTGCTGGCACGCTTCCTGCAGGACCGGGGCGAGGATATCGACGCCTGCTTCACCGACATGCCACAGATGCGCGACGACCAGCGCGATGCCGATTTCCGGGGTGCGACGGACGCCCCGGTGCCCCTGCGGCGGCTGGTGGTGGCCTTCGACGCATCCGGGTCGATGGCGGGTGCGCTTGGCAGCGACACCAAGATGGCGGCGGCACGGCAGGCGGTCGATGCCCTGTTGGACGACCTGCCTGATGACGTGACCGCCAGCTTGGTGGCCTTTGGCCATCGGGGCACGAACGATGATGCCGGTCGCGCCGAAAGCTGTGCGGGGGTGGAGACCTTGGTGCCCGCCACCGACGATACCACGGCGCTGAAGGCCGCAGCGCAGGCGCTGGAACCGGCGGGCTGGACGCCCTTGGCCGATGCGCTGGCCGCCGCCGGGACGCAGCTGGCGCCGTCAGACACGGCGGGCGAACAGGTCGTCTATGTCGTGTCGGACGGAGAGGAGACCTGCGGCGGCGATCCGGTGGAACAGGCCCGCGCCCTGCATGACGGCGACATCCGCGCCGTCGTCAACATCCTGGGGCTGGACCTGCCCGCCGACGAACGCGCCCAGCTGGAGGCCGTGGCCCAGGCTGGGGGCGGCCTGTTCACCCCCATCACCACGCAAAGCGAGCTGGCGCGCGAGATCGAGGAAAGGCGTCGCTGGAACGCCAACAGCTTTGAAATGCTGAGAACCAACAACCAGGCGTCGATGACCCAGCTGCGCAATTCCAACGCCGCCGGAGGTGCGCTGCTGCGGCTGGACAACTGCATCGGCGGTCGTTCGCTGCGCGAGAGCAACCGGGTGCGTGCCTGGTCACGCAATCAGGATCTGACCCCCGACCAGCAGGCCGCGCTGCGCGCCGCGCTGACGGCCGCGCATGACGCCCATGACGCCCGCGCGGCAGAAATCCGCAGCACGCTGGAGGCCGCGCGCGACAGTGCAAACCAGGCCGTCCAGGATCAACGCGACGCCGATGCGGCCGAGTTCGAGGCGGTGCGTTAACCCATCCGCTCGCTGGCATAGCTGCCGGGCGACGGCGGGAAGACGACAGTCTTGGCCGCATTCAGGAAGACCCGGCCGTGGATATGAGCATGGACCGCGCGGGCCAGCACCTGCGCCTCGACGTCGCGGCCCAGGGAGACATAGTCGCCGGGAGACTGGGCATGGGTCACGCGGACCGTGTCCTGTTCGATGATCGGGCCTTCGTCCAGGTCGGCGGTGACGTAATGGCTGGTCGCGCCGATCAGCTTCACGCCCCGTTCATAGGCCTGCTTGTAGGGGTTCGCCCCCTTGAAGCTGGGCAGGAAGGAATGGTGGATGTTGATGATCCGCCCCGACATCTGCTGGCACATCCGGTCCGACAGCACCTGCATATAGCGCGCCAGCACGACCAGTTCGGCCCCGGTCTGGTCGATGATCTCCATCTGGCGGGCCTCGGCCTCGGCCTTGTTCTCGGGCGTGACGCGGATCATGTGGAAGGGGATGTCGTGGTTCACGACGACCTTCTGGTATTCGTGGTGGTTCGACACGACGCCAACGATCTCGATCGGCAGGGCACCGATGCGCCAGCGGTACAGAAGGTCGTTCAGGCAGTGCCCGAACCGGCTGACCATGATCAGCACCTTCTTCTTGACGGCATCGTCGGTGACCTCGACCTCCATGCCGAACCGCGTGGCGATGGGCGCGAACATCGCGCGCAGGCTCTCCAGCGTCGCGGCCCCTTCGGAGCGGAAGCTGACCCGCATGAAGAACCGACCCGTCTCGACGTCGTCGAACTGGGCGCTGTCGGTGATGTTGCAGTCCGCATCCGCCAGCGCGCCGGAAATCGCCGCGACGATGCCGCGGGTCGAGGCGCAGGTCACGCGCAGGGTGAAGGTCTTCATATGGGGTCCCCGTTTTGCCGATGGCGCGAACGCCACCGGCATTTCAACGCATTGCCCGCGAAGGGCAATCACGTTTGCGACGGCGGGGGGCCGCCCGCGACATCAGGCGGCCCGGATCAGGCCGCCGGCAGCCGCGCCTCGACCATGCCCGCATACCAGCTGGAGCCCGCCGGGATCGCATCGTCGTTGAAGTTGTAGGCCGGGTGATGGACCATCGCCGTGTCGCCGTTGCCGACCCAGATATAGGCGCCGGGACGTTCGTTCAGCATGTAGCTGAAATCCTCGCCGCCCATCATCGGCTGCATGTCCATGTTCACCCCGCCCGAGATGTCGCGCGCCACGTCGGCGGCCCATTCCGTCGCCTGCGGGTCGTTCATCGTAACCGGATAGCCACGCTGGTAATCGACATCGGCGCGCGCGCCCATCGCGGCGGCGATGTTGGTGGCGACGCGCTTGATCCCCTCCTCCAGCTGGTCGCGGACCTCGGGGGCCAGGCTGCGGGCGGTGCCCTTCAGCTGGACGACCTGCGGGATCACGTTATGCGCCGTCGAATCCGTCGACACCACGCAGACCGAGATCACCGCGTTCTTCAGCGGGTCGATGTTGCGCGCCACGACCGACTGCAGCGCCACGACGATCTGGGCGGCGGTCAGGGTGGTGTCGATGCATTCATGGGGCTTTGCGGCATGGCCGCCCTTGCCGGTCACGGTGATGTCGAACTGGTCGGCCGCCGCCATCATCGCGCCGGGCCGGATCGAGAACTGGCCCACCGGCATGCCGGGCATGTTGTGCATGCCGTAGAACTCGTCGATCTTCCAGCGGTCGACCAGACCGTCCAGCACCATCGCCTCGCCCCCGGCACCGCCTTCTTCCGCGGGCTGGAAGATCACGATGGCGGTGCCGTCGAAATTGCGCGTCTCGGCCAGGTACTTGGCCGCACCCAGCAGCATGGCGGTGTGGCCGTCATGGCCGCAGGCATGCATCTTGCCCGGCGTCTTTGACGCGTATTCCACGCCCGTCTGCTCGATGATCGGCAGCGCGTCCATGTCGGCGCGCAGGCCCACGACGCGGCCCTTGCTGTCGGTCCGGCCCTTGATGACGCCGACGACGCCCGTGCGGCCCACGCCCTCGGTCACTTCGTCACAGCCGAATTCGCGCAGCAGGTCGGCCACGCGGCCCGCGGTGCGGGGGACGTCGTACAGCAGTTCGGGATGTTCGTGGAAATCGCGGCGCCAGGCGGTGATTTCGGGCAGCAGTTCGGCAAAGCGGTTCTTGACGGGCATGGGTGTCTCCTTCGGGCGCAGGGTGGCGATTTCCTGCACGATCTGCAAGAGGGGCCAGGGGCACCCCGCCACGCCCTGCCCGAAAAATGATCAACCGTGGGTAACCGGATCGACCAGCACGCGGTGCCCCGGCGCGACCTCTCGGTAGACGGACGGCTTGGCCACATAATCGACCGGGTGCATGGGCGACGGGATGGGCTTGAAGCTCAGATCCTCGGTAATCTTCTTCTGGCGCGGGTCGGCCACGGGCACCGCCGACATCAGCTGGCGGGTATAGCTGTGCTGGGGGTTCTCGAAGACCTGCCGGCGGGTGCCCAGTTCGACGATGCGGCCCAGATACATCACGCCCACATGGKGGCTGACGCGTTCCACGACCGCCATGTCATGGCTGATGAACAGCATCGAGATGCCCAGGTCCTGCTGCAGCTCCATCAGCAGGTTCAGCACCTGCGCCTGGACCGACACGTCCAGCGCCGACACGGCCTCGTCCGCGATGATCAGCTTGGGGTTCAGCGCCAGGGCGCGGGCAATGGCGATGCGCTGGCGCTGGCCGCCCGACATCTCGTGCGGATAGCGCCGCATGAAGCTGCGCGGCAGTTCCACCCGATCGAACAGGGCGGCGATGCGGTCCTGGCGTTCGGACTTGCTGCCGATGCCATAGTTCTCCATCGGCTCTGCGACCTGGTCGTAGAGCTTCATGTGCGGGTCCAGGCTGGCGAACGGGTCCTGAAAGATCATCTGCATGTCGCGGCGCGACTTGCGCAGCGCGTTCGCAGACAGGCCGATGATGTCGGTGCCACCCAGGTCGACCGTGCCCGATTCGGGCTCGACCAGGCGCAGGATCGACCGCCCGCAGGTGGACTTGCCGCAGCCGGATTCCCCCACCAGCGACAGCGTCTCGCCGGCGTTGATGGTAAAGCTGACATCCTCGACCGCGTGCACCCGCGCGACGGTGCGGCGCAGCAGGCCGCCCTTGACCTTGAACCGCGTGGTCAGGTTCTTGACCGTCAGCAGCGGCGTGGGGTTGGCCACGACGATGGGTTCGGGGGCGCCGGTCGATCCGTCGCTCATCAGGCGCAGGCGTTCGGGGGCGGCCTTGCCGGTCATCTCGCCTAGGCGCGGGACGGCGGCCAGCAGCATCTTGGTGTAATCCCGCTGAGGATTTTCGAAGATCTGCTCGACCGGGCCTTCCTCGACCTTCTCGCCGCGATACATGACCACCACGCGGTCGGCCATCTGGGCGACCACGGCCATGTCATGGGTGATGAAAAGGACGGCAATCTGCTTTTCCCGCTTTAGCCGGTCGATCAGCGCCAGGATCTCCGCCTGGATCGTCACGTCCAGCGCGGTCGTGGGCTCGTCGCAGATCAGCAGGCGCGGCTCGCAGGCCATGGCGATGGCGATCACGACGCGCTGGCGCATGCCGCCCGACAGTTCGTGCGGATACTGGTCCAACCGGCGTTCGGGTTCGGGAATGCGGACCTGGCGCAGGATCTCCAGCGCACGGGCGCGGGCCTCGGCCTTCTTCAGGCCGCGATGGGTGATCAACCCCTCGACCAGCTGGTCGCCAACGGTGAAGACCGGGTTCAGCGCGGTCATCGGCTCCTGGAAGATCATGCCGATCTGGTTGCCGCGGATGTCGCGCATCGCGGCGCTGTTCTGGCGGGCCAGGTCGACGACCTTGCCGTCATCCTGTTCGAACATCAGCTGGCCGCCCGCGATGGTGCCCCCGCCGAATTCCACCAGCCGCATCAGCGACAGCGAGCTGACCGATTTTCCCGACCCGGATTCGCCCACCACGCAGACGCATTCGCCCGGCTTGATGTTGAAGCTGACATCCTTGACGCCGACCACGACCCCATCGTTGGTTTCGAATTCGACCCGCAGTTTCTCAATGGAAACAAGAGGTTTGTCGTCAAGCATCTGGGGCCCCCGGGAAAGATCAAGCCAGCAGGCTAGCCATTGCCCGGGGAAAGTCAAAGCCCAAACGCATGTGCGATGGGTCTTGCCTTTCGCAGAGGCTTCGTTTGATGATGCGCGCATTCCGCAGGGACGATGACAACACGAACAACCACCCGGACAATCGGGGACGCGACAAGACGATCAGCCCCCGAATGGCTGAAGGTGGCGTGGAACCCCCCGCGGGCCGCAACACCCAACAGGAGAGTGTAATGAAACTGAGAACCGGTCTGATGGGCGCCGCCGCCACGCTGGCGATGGCCCCTGCCGCTTTCGCGGAACGCGGCAGCGACGGCCAGCTGAACATCATCATGTGGCAGGCCCCGACCCTGATGCACCCCTATCTGTCGGGCGGCACCAAGGAAGTCATCGCCGGCAGCCTGGTCCTGGAACCGCTGGCGGGCTACGACACCGAAGGCCAGATCTATGCGCGCCTGGTGACCGAGATCCCGTCGCTGGAGAACGGCGGCATCGCCGAGGACCTGACCTCGGTCACCTGGAAGCTGCGCGACGACGTGAAATGGTCGGACGGCACGCCGCTGACCGCCGATGACGTCGTCTTCACCGCCGAATACTGCATGGACCCCGAGGGTGGCTGCGCGCAGCTGGCCAAGTTCGAGGGCATCACCGCGGTCGAGGCGGTCGATCCGCAGACCGTCAAGGTCACCTTCGATTCGCCGCGCGCCGACCCGTTCTCGGCCTTTGTCGGATCGCAGTCGCCGATCCTGCAGAAGGCCCAGTTCGAGGCCTGCAAGGGCGTGAACGCGCCGACCTGCACCGACCAGAACTTTGGCCCGATCGGCACCGGCCCGTTCCGCGTCACCCAGTTCCTGACCAACGACACGATCAGCCTGGAAGCGAACCCGGAATACCGCGACGCGGCCAAGCCCGCCTTTGCGACCGTGCTGGTCAAGGGTGGCGGCGACGCGGCCGGCGCCGCGCGGTCGGTCATGGAGACGGGCGAGTTCGACTATGCCTGGAACACCCAGCTGGCCCCCGACGTCATCGCCGGCATGGAGGCCGCGGGCCGCGGCAAGGTCTCTGCCGCGTTCGGCACGCTGGTGGAACGCATCCACGTCAACCTGACCGACCCGTCATCGTCGCTGCCCGAGGGCGAGCGTTCGACCGCCGCGCATCCGCATCCGTTCCTGTCGGACCCGGCGGTGCGCAAGGCGCTGTCCATGGCCATCGACCGCGCCCTGCTGGTCGAGATCGGCTATGGCACGTCGGGCCAGCCGACCTGCAACTATGTCCCCGCCCCCGAGGCCTGGGCGTCCGACAACACCGAATGCCTGACCCAGGACATCGCCGGTGCGAACGCGCTGCTGGACGAGGCAGGCTGGACGATGGGCGGCAACGGCGTGCGTGAGAAGGACGGCGTGCAGCTGAACATGGTCTTCCAGACCTCGGTCAACGCGGTCCGCCAGGACTTCCAGGCGCTGATCAAGCAGTGGTGGTCGGAAATCGGCGTCCAGACCGAACTGAAGACGGTCGACGCGTCGGTGTTCTTCGGGTCGGATGCGGGCTCGCCCGACACGCTGCAGAAGTTCTATGCCGACGTCGAGATGTATGCCGACAACTTCGACGGCAACAACCCGGCGCCCTACCTGTCCAAGTGGACCTGCGACAAGGCGCCCTCGCCCGCCAACCAGTGGCAGGGCGAGAACATCAGCCGCTTCTGCGACCCGGAATACGACCGCATGGTCGACGAGATCGAAGGCATCGTCGATGCCGACGAACGCGCCGCCATGGGCCGGACGATGAACGACATGCTGACCAAGGACAGCAACGCGATCATCCCGCTGGTCTATCGCGGCACGGCCTCGGCGCATTCGAACACGCTTGGCGGCGTGCAGCTGAACGCCTGGGACAGCGAGATCTGGAACGTCGCGGACTGGACCCGCGTCGAACAGTAATGCATCCTGCCGCCCTGGCCCTGCGCCGGGGCGGCGCCCCTCTCTCAGGGGCCCGCGGGCGCGCGGGACCGTGACGGGGGGACACAGATGCCCAGAAACCACCGGATCGAGGCACCATGCTGAGTTTCACCATCCGCCGGCTGCTGCTGGCCATTCCAACATTGCTGTTCATCTCGCTGGTGATCTTCCTGTTGCTGGAAGCCTCGCCCGGCGACCCCTTGGGCGACGTGCCCCTGACCGTGCCCCCGGAGGTCCGCGAACGCATGCGTGCGGCCCTGGGCCTGGGCGAGCCCTGGCCGGTCCGCTACCTGCTGTGGCTGAAGCAGTTCTTCTGGGTCGAGCCGCTGTACTGGACCGACCAGTGGTTCGGCACGAACTTCAGCGACGGCGCCCAGCGCATCATCAGCTTCCAGTCGCGCAGCCCCGTCTTCGACGTGATCGCCCAGCGCGTGCCGCAGACCCTGACCGTGGTCGGCATGTCCTATCTGGTGGGCATCCTGATCGCGATCCCCATCGGGATCATCTCGGCCTACAAGCAGTACAGCTGGTTCGACCAGATCGGTACCTTCGTGTCGATGATCGGGTTCTCGATGCCCACCTTCTTCACCGGCGTCGTGCTAATCATCATCTTCGCGGTGAACCTGCAGTGGTTCCCGTCGGTCTATGACACCACGCTGCAGGTCGACGACTGGGCCAGCTTCAAGCAGCAGGCCCGCCAGATGGTGATGCCCGTGACGGTGCTGGCGCTTTACAATGCGGCGCAGATCAGCCGCTTCATGCGCTCGTCCATGCTGGACAACCTGGGCCAGGACTATGTCCGCACCGCGCGCGCCAAGGGCCTGTCCGAACGCGTCGTCGTGTTGAAGCACGTCTTGCGCAACAGCCTGATCCCGGTCGTGACCGTGATCGCGCTTGGCCTGCCGGCGGTCTTCGGCGGCGCCATCATCACCGAACAGGTGTTCAAGGTGAACGGGCTGGGACAGCTGCTGATCACCTCGATCCACGGCAACGACATCCCGATGGTCCTGACGCTGACCTTCATCTTTGCCATCCTGATCGTCGTCTTCACCCTGATCGCAGACATCCTCTATGGGGTGCTGGACCCGAGGATCCGCTATGACTGACCCCAAATCCCCCGACGACCTGCGCGCCGCCGCAGGCAACGCCGCCGTCCCCGCCGCCGCCAGCCCCCCGGTCGTGCCCCCCCAGGGCGCGGTCGAGACCCGCAGCCAGTGGTCCGACGTCTGGCGCCAGTTCCGCAGCCACCGCGGCGCGATGGTGGCGCTGGTGCTGTTCGTGGCGATCATCCTGTTCGTGTCCGTCGGACCGCTGATCTGGACGATCGACCCGACCTATGTGGACATCCGCGCCCGCAACTCGGGCTTCTCCGCGGCCCATCCCCTGGGCACCGACCAGCTGGGCCGCGACCTGCTGGCGCGCCTGATGGCGGGCGGCCAGGTGTCCATCGCCGTCGGCCTGACCGCAATGATCATCGCGATCTTTCTGGGCAGCCTGATCGGCGTGATGTCGGGCTATTTCCGTCGCCTGGACGCGCCTCTGATGCGCCTGACAGAGCTGTTCCTGGCGCTGCCGCTGCTGCCCCTGCTGCTGCTGATGGTGACGCTGTTCCGCGAGCCGCTGTCGCAGACCTTCGGCCCGGCGCTTGGCATCTTCTTCCTGATCGTGACCGCCATCGGCGCGACCAGCTGGATGCAAGCCGCCCGCATCGTGCGCGGCGAGGTGCTGGGCCTCAAGGAACGCGAGTTCATCCTGGCCGCGCGGTCCATCGGCACGCCGTCGCACCGGATGATCACGCGCCACATCCTGCCCAACGTGCTGTCGCCGATCATGGTGGCCGCGACCCTGGGCATTGCCACCGCGATCATCACCGAAAGCGCGCTGTCCTTCCTGGGCCTGGGCTTTCCGCCCGACTTCCCGACCTGGGGACGGCTGCTGTTCGACGCCGTGGACCAGATGGTGCTGTATCCGTGGCGGGTGATCTTCCCCGGCCTGCTGATCTCGCTGACGGTGCTGTGCGTGAACTATATCGGCGACGGGCTGCGCGACGCCATGGACCCCCGCATCCGGGGGCGCTGACGGAAAAGGGGGGCCAAGCGGCCCCCCTTCTTCGTTTCAATAGGCCGCGCTGCCGCTGCCCGCAGGCAGGGCGCCATAGGGCAGCCAGATCGTCTTGGACCGCGTCGCATGGTGCAGGAACGCCTCGCCCTGCGCGTGGACGCCGGTCCAGTCGCGGGCGGGCACGGCCCAGACCGGCTTCAGGTTCCCCGCCGCCGCCCGGTCCACCGCCGCCAGACCTGCCGCAGGTCCCGCGTGCCAGAAGCCCGCGACCTCCTCATGGGCGGCCAAGGGCACGGCCAGATCGGCGGTGACCCCGGTCACGATGTTCACCACGCCCGCGGGCAGGTCCGAGGTATCGAACACCTGGTACAGGTCCGTCACCGCCAGCGGATCGTCCTGCGCGGGGATCGCCACGACCGCGTTGCCCATGGCGATGGCGGGCAGCACCAGCGACAGGAACCCCGCCAGCGGCTGTGCATTCGGGCAGGCGATGCCGATGACGCCCATCGGTTCGGGGATCACGTTGACCAGATGGCCCGGTTTGGCCTGCACGGTCGTACCGTCGAACTTGTCGGCCCAGGCGGCATAGTGGAAGGCGCGCGCGATGGCGGCATCGACCTCGGCCCGGCTGGTGCGGGCGGCGAATTCCGCGGCCCGCGCCGACAGGTTCTCGGCAATGTAATAGAGGACCTGCGCGCGGGCATGGCCGCCCGCCGCCGCCCATTTCCCCGCCTTCGTCGCGGCCTCGACGGCGTTCCGGATATCCTTGCGGCTGCCCAGGGGGGCCAGCCCGCCCGGCACCGCATACATCGCGCCGCCATCCGGCCGCTTCTGCGCGCCGCCGTAATAGAGCTTGGCCGTGCGGTCGATGCCCTGCTGCGGCGCGGCCCCGTCCGTCACCGCGACGGCGGGTTTGGGGGCGACCTCGCGCGCGGGTTTCACCGCCGACTCGGCCAGATAGTCGCGCATCCCCGCGGCCCCGCCCTCGCGGCCATAACCGCTTTCGCGATAGCCGCCGAAGGGGGCCGCGGCGTCGAACATGTTGGCGCCGTTGATCCAGATGACCCCGGCCTTGATCCGCGCGGCGATGTCGGTGGCGACCGTCGCGCTTTCCGACCAGACCGATCCGGCCAGGCCATAGCGGGTGTTGTTGGCCAGCTCGACCGCCTCATCCGCGGTGCGGAAGGTCGACAGCGTGGCGATGGGGCCGAAGATCTCCTGCTCCATGCCGGGATTGGCGGGGGCGATGTTCTTCAGATAGCCGGGTGCGATGAAGCAGCCCTCCTGCGCCTGCCCGCCGACCAGCTCCGCCCCGGCATCGGTCGCCGCACGGCAGATCGACAGAATGCGGTCCTTTTGTACCGGATCGACGATGGCGCCGATATCGGTGGACTTATCCAGCGGTGCGCCCACGCGCAGCCGCGCCATGCGGGCCGACAGCAGCGTTTCGAACCGCGCGGCCACGGATTCCGCCACCATGATGCGCGACCCCGCGCAGCAGACCTGGCCCTGGTTGAACCAGATGCTGTCCACCACGCCCTCGACGGCGGCATCCAGATCGGCGTCCTCCATCACCACGAAGGGCGACTTGCCGCCCAGCTCAAGCGTCAGCTTGCGCCCGGTCCCGGCCAAGGCGGTGGCGATGCCGCGCCCGACCTCGGTCGAGCCGGTGAAGGCGATCTTGTCGACCTCGGCCGCGACCAGGGCCGCGCCCGTCGTGCCGTCGCCGGTCACGATGTTCACGACGCCCGCGGGCAGGCCGACCTCCTGGCAGATCTCGGCGAAGGCCAGGGCGGTCAGGGGGGTGTATTCGGCGGGCTTCAGGACGACCGTGTTGCCCGCGGCCAGCGCCGGCGCGACCTTCCAAGCCAGCATCAGCAGCGGAAAGTTCCACGGGATGATCTGGCCGCAGACGCCCAGGGGCGCATGGCCCGGGAACCGCGTGTCGCGCAGTTCGGCCCAGCCCGCGTGGTGATAGAAATGCCGCGCGACCAGCGGGATGTCGATGTCGCGGGCCTCGCGGATCGGCTTGCCGTTGTCCAGCGTCTCCAGGACCGACAGGAAGCGTTCGCGCTTCTGCACATGCCGGGCCAGCGCATAGAGGTGCCGCGCCCGTTCGGTGCCCGACAGCGCGGCCCAGCCCTTCTGCGCGCGGCGCGCGGCCTTGACCGCCGCCGCGACGTCGTCCGCCGTTCCCTGCGTCACGCGGGCCAGAACCTCGCCGGTGGCGGGGTCGCGGGTCTCGAAGGTGTCGCCCGGCTTGGTGAAGCTGCCGTTGATGAAATGGCCGAACGTGCCGCGCCGGGCCAGCCAGTCGCGGGCCGCGGCGCTGTCCTCGACCGAGGGGCCGTATTCCATCGTCTGCATGATCTCGCTCACTTTGGTCATCGGATCCTCAGGCAATCGCTTGGCGGTGGGCGGCGGCATAGCGGCCCGTCACATGGTGGCTGATCTGGCGTTCGATATCGCCCAGCAGGCTGGAGGCGCCGATGCGGAACAGGTCCGGGGCCAGCCAGTCGCGGCCCAGCTCCTCGGCCATCAGCACCTGCCAGCTGATCGCGTCCTTGGCGGTGCGCAGACCGCCTGCGGGCTTGAAGCCGACCTTGATGCCGGTCAGGGCATGGAAATCGCGGATCGTGCGGACCATGACCAGGCTGACCGGCAGGGTCGCGTTCACGCCCTCCTTGCCGGTCGAGGTCTTGATCCAGTCCGACCCGGCTTGCATCGCCACATGGCTGGCCTTCGCGACATTCTCCAGCGACTTCAGATCGCCGGTGGCCAGGATCGCCTTCATCCGCGCCGCCCCGCAGGCCTCGCGCATGGCGCGCAATTCGTCATACAGCGCCGCCCAGTTGCCCTGCAGCACATGGGCGCGGGTAATGACGATGTCGATCTCATCGGCGCCCTGATCCACGGCATAGCGGATCTCGGCCAGACGCAGGTCCAGCGGCATCAGGCCTGCGGGAAACCCCGTCGCCACACTGGCCACCGGGATGCCACTGTTGCCCAGGGCGCGCTTGGCGGGCGCGACCATCGTCGGATAGACGCAGACCGCGCCCGTGGTCAGCCCGGTCACGCCCACGGCCTCCAGCAGGTCGGCCGCGATGGGCTGGCGCGCCTTGGCGCACAGGCGTGCCACGCGGTCGGGCGTGTCGTCGCCCGCCAGCGTCGTCAGGTCGATGCAGCGCACCGCGTTCAGCAGCCAGGCCGCCTGATGATCCTTCTTCAGGCTGCGCCGGGCGGGCAGCGTCGCCGCGCGGCGTTCAACGGCGGGGGTGTTGATGCGAAGCCCCTCGAACCAGTCGAGGTGCAGGTCGGTTCCGGGATTGGTCATGCCGGTCTCCTTGCGCTGCGCTGACGGAACTGCGCCCACATGCGCCAGACCAGCGTCAGCAAGGCCAGCAGCACGCCACAGACGATCAGCGCGGCCCAGTTGGTCGGGCGGTCGTCGGGGCCCGCCACGGTGTTGATGGAAACCGCATTGGGATAGGTCGACATCCACGGCAGGCGCCAACCATAGGCGGTCACGCTGACCCAGATCGGATCACGCGCCGAGGATTGCAGGTTCGTGGCCTCGGCCTGCAGGTTCGCGCTGTCGTACTTGAAATAGGGTGGCCAGACCCAGCCAGTATCCTCGTTACGATAGACGAAGACGCGCCCGCCGGGCCGCACCGCGTCGATGAAGCGCACGTCGCGCTGGCCCTGGGCGTTCTCGACCGTGCCGGTGCTGTCGGAGGCCCAGAAGATCGCGGCCGAAGGCGGGATCTCCGTCAGGCGGTTGTAGGTGTTGCTGATCCGCAGCGTGTTCTGGGACGGCAGGGTGTAATCCAGCAGGCCAAAGACCAGGATGCCGAACAGGACGCCTGCGACGACGCGCATATAATACATGGCAGCTCCTATTGCCAGTTGACCAGGATGACGATGACCACGACGGCCAGCGTGGGCAGCACGAAGACCAGGCCGGCCAGCCGCGCCCGCAGGGTCCGGTTGAACCCGACCATCGCCTTGGCGATGAACGCACGCCGTGCGGCAGTGTTCCCCGCCTGGTCGGGATGGCGGGCATCCCACCGGTTCTCAAGGCGTTCGACCTGTCCGGACCGGATATGCATGCGCAGCAGCACATAGAACACCACCTGCGCCGCCAGCACGAACAGCCACAGCCGGATCACCGCCACCGCAAAGCCCCCGTCATCATTGGCGACCACGTTAGCACGCCCCGCGCGGCAGGGGCCAGATGTCGCGTCGCGTCACGGCGGCGCAGCGTGCAACCCTTTGAACGCGTGCGGCGTTCGGCGGCCGAAAGGACCCCCATGACCCGCCCGATGTCCGAACAAGCCGTCCTGCGCCTGTCGATCGCCATGACCTTCGTCGTGGCGGCGGTGGGGATCGGTTTCGGCGTGGCGTCGGGGTCGGCGTCGATCATCTTCGACGGCATCTATTCGCTGACGGATGCGGTGATGACGTCGGTCGCGCTGCTGGTGTCGTCGCTGATCACGCAACGCCTGTCGGAACGCCGCCAGGCCCGGTTGGTCCAGCGCTTCACGATGGGGTTCTGGCACCTGGAGCCGATGGTCCTGGGCCTGAACGGCATCCTGCTGTCGGGGGCCGCGGTCTATGCGCTGGTGACGGCGGTGGGCAGCCTGCTGACCGGCGGCCACCCGCTGCAGTTCGGACGGGCCATCCTCTATGCCACGGTGGTGCTGATCGTCGCCATCGGCATGGCGATCCACAACCGTCACGCCAACCGGTCGATCCGGTCGAATTTCGTCGCGCTGGACGTGCAGGGCTGGACCATCTCGGCGGCGCTGACGGGGGCGCTGCTGGCGGCCTTCGTGTTCGGCTGGGCGATCCAGGGGACGGCGCTGGACCACTTGTCGCCCTATGTCGACCCGGCGGTGCTGGCGCTGGTCTGCGTGATCGTGATCCCGCTGCCGGTGCCGACCATCCGCAGGGCGCTGGCCGACATCCTGCTGATCACGCCCTCCGACATGCTGGCCGAGATCGACGCCGTGGCCCGCGACGTGGTGGCCCGACACGGCTTTCTGGACCACCGCGCCTATGTCGCCCGTGTCGGGCGCGGCCGCCAGATCGAGCTGTACTTCATCGTCCCCCAGGGCCAGCCCCCCCGCCCGCTGGAGGAATGGGACGCCATCCGCGACCAGATCGGCGAGGCCATCGGCGGCGACATCACGAACCGTTGGCTGACCATCGCGTTTACCACCGACCCCGAATGGGCCGACTGACCAGGAGCATCACCATGACCTCGACCGCGCTGACCGATCCGACCGCCGACCTGCAGGCCGAACTGGACCGTCTGGCCGCCCGCCAGCTGGCCGGTCGCGGCCTGCTGATGCGCGGGGTCGAGGCGGTGGGCCGCCTGACCGAAGGTGCCGCCACCACCGTTCTGGGCCTGTCGCCCGTGTCGCTGGAAAAGGTCATGGAAAGCGCCTTCCGCCAGCTCTACGACCTGTCCGCGCGCGGCGACGGCATCAGCGTGGTGCGTGACGCGCCGCTGGTCGCCAACAGGGCGGCGGCGGTGATGTCGGGGGCCACGGGCGGATGGTTCGGGCTGGCGGGCATCGTGCCGGACCTAGTGGCTTCGACCACGGTCATCTTCAATTCCATCCAGAAGGTCGCGCGCAAGCATGGCTTTGACACCACCGATCCGCGGGTGCGGCTGGAATGCCTGGCGGTGTTCCAGTACGGCGAGCCGGGACAGGAAGGCGACGCGGCCGCGCAATCGTTCCTGGCGAACCGCCTGCTGACCAACGGGCAGACCGTGTCGACGCTTATCACCCGCTTTGCAGGTCAGTTCGCGACCCGCCTGACGACCAAGCTGGGCGCGCAGGCCGTTCCGGTCCTGGGCGCGGCGACGGGGGCCGCGATCAACTATGCCTTCCTTGATTACTACGAACGGGTCGCAGACATCCATTTCCGCCTGCTGCGGCTGGCAGAAAACCATCCGGGCACGGATGTCGACGCGGCCTATGCCCAGGCCCTGACCCGCGCGGGACAGCCCCGCCTGTCCCGCCGTCAGAAGGGGACGTCGTCGCCCCCGCCCGCCGGCTGAACATAGGCCGCCTTGATGTTCTTGAACCCGACCTCGAACTGGACGGTCAGCGTGTCCTCGGCGATGCCCATCACCTGACCCTCGCCGAACTTGGCGTGGGTCACGCGGTCGCCCACGGTGAATCGCGACGCGGGCGCCGCGTTGATCGTGACGGGGGTGCGATGTACCGGCTGGCCGCGATCGGCGGCCCGCGCCTGCATCCGCTTCCATCCCGGAGAGGCATAGACATCGGCCTTGGCCACCCGTTCGTCCATCCGCGTGCCGCCCGCCATCGCCATGGCCGCGCCGTATCCGCCGCCGTACAGGCCCGGCGGGGTCAGCACCTCGACATGTTCCTGGGGCAACTCGTCGATGAATCGTGACGGCAGGCTGGACTGCCACTGCCCGTACATGCGCCGGTTTCCGGCAAAGGTGATCGTGGCCAGGCGTTCGGCGCGGGTGATGCCGACATAGGCCAGCCGCCGCTCCTCCTCCAGGCCCTTGGTGCCCTGCTCGTCCATGGCGCGCTGGTTCGGGAACAGCCCGTCTTCCCAGCCCGGCAGGAAGACGACCGGAAACTCCAGCCCCTTGGCACCGTGCAGCGTCATGATGCTGACCTGTTCGGCCTGCTCTCCGTCGTCGCGGTCCATGACCAGCGACACGTGCTCCAGAAAGCCCTGAAGGTTCTCGAATTCCTCCAGTGCCTTGACCAGTTCCTTGAGGTTGTCCAGCCGTCCCGGCGCGTCGGGCGACTTGTCGTTCTGCCACATCGCGGTATAGCCCGATTCGTCCAGCACCCGCTCGGCCAGTTCCACATGGCCCACCCCGTCGCGCACCGCCATGTGCGACCGCCCGATCAGCGCCACGAAATCGCGCAGGTTCGCCAAACCCTTGCCGCCCAGCTGCTTCTCCTCCACGACGATGCGCGCACCCTCCAGCAGGTTCACGCCGTTCCGCCGCGCCGCATGCTGGACCGTCTGCAGCGCCTTGTCGCCCAAGCCGCGCTTGGGCGTGTTCACGATCCGCTCGAAGGCCAGGTCGTCGTCCGGGGACACCACCAGCCGGAAATAGGCCATCGCGTCGCGGATCTCCTGTCGCTCATAGAAGCGCGGGCCGCCGATCACCCGATAGGGCAGGCCAATGGTCATGAACCGGTCCTCGAAGGCCCGCATCTGGTGCGACGCGCGCACAAGGATCGCCATGTCGTTCAGGCTGACGCGGCCCAAGGCCTGTCGATGGCCGCCCTGAAACGCCTCGATCTCCTCGCCGATCCAGCGCGCCTCGGCCTCGCTGTCCCAATGCCCGATCAGGCGCACCGGCTCTCCGGGTTCGGCGTCGGTCCACAGCGTCTTGCCCAACCGCCCCTGGTTCGCCGCGATCAGGCCGGACGCCGCCGCCAGGATCTGCGGCGTGGACCGGTAATTCTGCTCCAGCCGGATCACCTCGGCGCCCGGAAAGTCCTTCTCGAACCGCAGGATGTTGCCAACCTCGGCCCCGCGCCACCCATAGATCGACTGGTCGTCGTCGCCCACGCAGCAGATGTTGCGATGCGCCTGCGCCAACAGCCGCAGCCACATGTACTGCGCGACGTTGGTGTCCTGATACTCGTCCACCAGGATATAGCGGAACCGGTCCTGCCATTGGCGCAACACGTCTGGATGCGCCTGGAACAGCGTCACGCAATGCATCAGCAGGTCGCCGAAATCGACCGCGTTCAGCGTCAGCAGCCGGTCCTGATAGGACGCGTACAGCTTGCCGCCATGCCCGTCAAATGCCTCACCCTCGCCCCGGGGCAGGTTGCCGGGCGTGATGCAGCGGTTCTTCCACCCGTCGATCAGATGCGCCAGCTGCCGTGCGGGCCAACGCTTCTCGTCGATGTTCTCGGCCGCGATCAGCTGCTTCAGCAGGCGGATCTGGTCGTCCGTGTCCAGAATGGTAAAGCTGGGCTTCAGGTGCAGGTTGCCGTGCCCGATCAGCTCGGCATGCCGCCGCAGAATCTTGACGCTGATGCTGTGGAAGGTGCCCAGCCAAGGCATCCCCTCCACCGCATCGCCCAGCAGGCGGCCGATCCGGTCTTTCATCTCGCGCGCAGCCTTGTTGGTGAAGGTCACGGCCAGCAACTGCCCGGGCCGCGCCTTGCCCAGCATCAGCAGATGCGCGATCCGCGTGGTCAGCGCGCGCGTCTTGCCGGTGCCTGCCCCCGCCAGCATCAGGACAGGCCCGTCCAGGGCCTCGACAGCGGCGCGCTGCGCGGCGTTCAGCCCGTCCAGATAGGGCGCGGGCCGCGCGGCCATCGCGCGCTGCGACAGCGGCACCGCCGCCAGATCATCGGAATCGTCGAAATGCTCCATCCCGCCAACATAGGCATCGCCGCGCGCCAAGGAAAGCCCGACGTTCGCCCTATGTTCTCATCCGTGCCGAAATGGTGCGCCCCATCAGCAGGGGGTCCGGGGGGCGCGCAGCTCCCCCGGCCACCGCGGGACGCAGATCAGGCGCGCAACCCCGCAAAGGTCGCAGGGTCCAGCGATGCCTGGGCAAAGGTTGGTCCGCTGGTCAGCAGGCTGACCGCATCATGCGAATGCAGCGATTCCTGGTGGCTTGCCACGACACGAAAATCGCCCACCCGCGGATCGGCGATCAGCTGGCCCGCAAAGGCCCGCACCGCATCCTCGACAAAGATCGGGTTTGCCGCGTTCAGCTCGGCAAAGGCCTGCTCGTCCTCGCGCTTGACCATGACCTGCGTCTCGGTCGGCACGGCGGCGCGGCACAGCGCGATGACATCCTCGAACCAGATCCGCTCGGGGCCGTCCATCACCAGCGATATCCGCGCGACCGACCGCTGCGAATGCGGGGTGGCCAGCCGCCCGCGCGTCTGTCGGGCATGCTCGGACAGTTCCAGCGAACAGGGACAGGTCGACGAATAGACGTAATCGACATGCATGACCCGCAACCGCGCGCCGGCCACGTCGATCACCTCCAGCGCGATGTCATAATACTGCCAGCCCGACAGGCCCGACCGCAGGCTGTCCACCCGCACCGGGTACGAAAACCGCATCTGGATCCGCGCATCCAGCGCGTCCAGGTCGGTCTTGTAATCGTCCAGCGCCGCCTCCAACACCGACAGGCTGAACGCATGATCGGCGTGGCCATAGAACGACCGCATGATCCGGGACATGTTGATGCCCTTGCGGTCGGCCTCCAGACTGACGGTGCCGGTCACGCTGGTCTCCAGCGTGATCTCTCCGCCGTCACGCACCAGATAGCGGATCGGCAGCCGAAAGTTCGAGATGCCCACATGCTGGATCGCGGTGCGCGCACCCACGATCAGGCTGGCAGGCCCGTTCTGCAGGTCCGGCAGGCTGTCCTTGTAGGCTGGGTCCACGCGGAACTCCGCGTCATAGCTGCGCGCCAGCGCGGGATAGGCAGGGGTCAGGGGGCGGATCTCGGTCATGGTGCCTCCGGCGTGATCGCCACAGATATAGGGGGCGGCACAACAAATGTCAGCCCGCCCCTGCAGATGCGCCACGCCACGATGACGCAGCCCGGCTCAGCCCTGCAGCGCGTCCATCAGATCGGCGGTCAGGTCGCGCGCGTCCTCCAACCCCACCGACAGGCGCAACAGGCCAGGCGTGATGCCAAGGCGCGCCTTGTCCTCGTCGGTCAGGCGCGAATGGGTGGTGGTGGCCGGATGGGTCACGATGGATTTCGCATCGCCCAGGTTGTTCGAGATCGCGATGATCCGCAGACGATCCAGCGCGGCGAATGCCGCCTCCTTGCCGCCCGCCAGTTCCATCGCGATCATCGTGCCGCCCGACCCCATCTGCCGCATGGCCAGGTCGTGCTGCGGATGATCGGCCAGGCCCGGATAGATCACCCGGCTCAGCGCCGGATGGCCGTGCAGCGCGGCGGCGATGCCCGCGGCGGCCTCGGCCTGGGCGCGCACGCGCAGGTCCATGGTCTGAAGCCCGTTCAGCATGATCCAGGAATGGAACGGGCTGATCGCCCCGCCGGTATGCTTCAGATAGGGCTCGGCCACCTCGCGCACGAACTGGCGCGTGCCGCAGATCACCCCGGCCAGCGCCCGCCCGCCGCCATCGATATGCTTGGTCGCGGAATAGACGACCACATCGGCCCCCTGCTCGACCGCGCGGGAAAAGACCGGGGTCGCAAACACGTTGTCGACCACCACCGTCGCGCCCGCCGCATGGGCAAGGTCCGCGACGGCCCGGATGTCGATCACCTCCAGCGTGGGGTTCGACACGCTCTCGAAGAACACCGCCCGCGTGCCGGGCGTGATCGCCGCGGCCCATTGGTCCAGATCGGTGCCGTCGACATAGCTGACCTTGACCCCGAACCGCACCAGCAGGTCCAGCACGTACAGGCAGGACCCGAACAGCGCCCGCGCCGCGACGACGTGATCGCCCGGCTTGCACATCGCGAACATCGCGCCGTTGACGGCGGCCATGCCGCTGGCGGTGGCAAAGGCGTCCTCGGTCCCCTCCAGCGCGGCGATGCGGTCCTCGAACATGCGGCTGGTGGGGTTGCCGTAGCGGGCGTAGATGAACTCGTCCGGGCCGGTGCCCTGGAACCGCGCCTCGGCCGAGGCGGCGTCGGGATAGACGAAGCCTTGGGTCAGGAAGATCGCCTCGGCCATCTCGCCATACTGGCTGCGCCGGGTGCCGTGATGGACGGCCTGGGTCCGGGGATGGGGGGTGCGGGGGGTCAACTTGTCGTCGGACGAAACGCTCATGCGGGCTGCCTTTCCGTGGTCCCCTGCGGCGTAATCCCCACAGGCATCTTTCGCAAGTCCCGCGACCCCGGGCGCGCCGAACTGTCGCCTAGCCGACAAATTGCAGGAAATGCAGATAAACAGTTATTTTACAGGGGGATGCTTGATCTTCCTGTCCAAATGGACAGTTGGAAACCGACGGGTCGCAAGCTATGGTTGAACCACGGTCGGGTGATGTTCACCCAAAACCGGTACGGGGCTTTCGCCTCGCTTTCACCAGTGTCCCGCAGGTGCGGGGTCGTGTCACAAGTTTCCTGAAGACGGTTCCTGCGGTCCAGTGTGTTGCTGTGACCATCGCGTGTTTATTCGGACGGCGGGACCCGGACAGTTGGGGGCGGCAGGTCGCGCCGCCCCCAATGGTCCCTTACAGATAGTCGCCGCGCTGCAGGCCGTACTTGGCCATCTTTTCGTTCAGCGTCCGGCGCGGCAGGCACAGCTCGTCCATCACCCCGGAAATGCTGCCCTTGTGGCGGCGCATGGTGTTGTCGATCAGCATCTTCTCGAAGCTCTCGACATATTCCTTCAGCGGCTTGCCCTCGGTGGTGGTGGCCTGCTGGTTGTCCTCGCCATCCGCCATCAGCAGCGATGCGATCGACCCCGATCCGCGGCGGTTCTGCAAGACCGCGCGTTCGGCCACGTTGATCAGCTGCCGGATGTTGCCCGGCCAGGGCGCCTGCAGCAGCTGCGCGGCCTCCTGCGCGCTGACCTGGGGCGGCTCGCAGCCGTATTCCTCGCTGAACTGCTCGGTCATGCGGGTGAACAGCGCCAGGATGTCCTCGCCCCGCGCGCGCAGCGGCGGCAGGGTGATCTTCAGCGCCGACAAGCGATAGAACAGGTCGGGACGCAGCGAATCCTCGGCCTTTCGGCCCTCGCCACGGGCGTTGCTGATCGCGATGATGCGCGTCTCGGCAGGTGTGCCCTGCTCGCTGATAAACGCCAGCAGGCGGGCCTGCAGTGCCTCGGACAGGGCCTCGACATCCTCCAGGCACAGCGTGCCGGCGCGGGCCTCCTCGACGGCGGGCAGCCCGTCCTCGATGGGGCCGAACAGGCGCGATGCCAGGGCCTCGTCGTTATAGGCCGCGCAGCTGACCGGCACGAACTTCTTGGACGCGCGCGGCCCAACCGCGTGCAGAGCATGGGCGACCAGCGTCTTGCCGGTGCCGGTCTCGCCGTCGATCAGCACGTGGCCGTCGGCCTGGCCCAGGTCCAGGATGTCCTCGCGCAGGCGCTCCATCACCGGGCTGGCGCCGATCAGCTTGGACATGACCTGCTGGCCTTCGGACAGGTCGCGGCGCAGGGCGCGGTTGTCCAGGGTCATGCGCCGGGCCTGCGTGGCCTTCTTGGCCAGCTGGGTCATGCGGTCGGGGTTGAAGGGCTTCTCCATGAAGTCCATCGCGCCAAGGCGCATCGCCTCGACCGCCATGGGCACGTCGCCATGGCCGGTAATCATGATGACGGGCAGGTTCGAATCCAAGCCCATCAGGCGTTTCAGAAAGGCCATGCCGTCCATGCCGGGCATGCGGATGTCGCTGACGACGATGCCGGGCCAGTCGGACCCGATGACCTTCAGCGCGTCCTCGGCGCTGGCAAAGGTCTCGGTCTCGAAGCCCGACAGGACCAGCCACTGGCTGATCGATTCGCGCATGTCGGGTTCGTCATCCACGATGGCGATCTTCAGCTTGCGGGACATTCTTGTCATCCTCTCGTGTTGCGTCATTCGGCCGCCAGGGCCTGACGGGGCTGTCCGGGGCGGTGCAGCGGCAGCTCGACCCGGAACACCGCTCCGCCGGTGTTTTCGTTATGGGCGGTCAGGCGACCCCCGAAATCGGCGACGATCGTGGACGAGATCGCAAGCCCCAGCCCGGTCCCCTCGCCGGGCTTCTTGGTGGTCCAGAAGGGTTCAAACAGCTTTTCCAGGTCCGAGACACCCGGCCCGTTATCGCGGACGGACACATAGGCGTGAGCCGCGGCCTCGACCGTGATCTCGATCGCGGCGTCGGGGCGGCCCTTGACCGCGTCGACCGCGTTGCGCAGCAGGTTGATCAGCACCTGTTCCAGCCGGATGCGGTCGGCCATGACCATCACCCGTTCACGAGGCACGATGCGGATGATGCGGATGGGCCGGGTGCGCAGCTGGGGTTCCATCATGGTCAGCGCGCTGCTGACCGCGGCGCGCAGATCGACCGGCTCGACCGCCTCGCCGCCCTTGCGGGCATAGGACTTCAGCTGCCGGGTGATCGCACCCATCCGGTCGATCAGGTCGTCGATGCGCTGGAAACTGGACAGCGCCTCCTCGGGGCGGCCGCGCTGCAGCAGCAGCCGCGCCCCCGCCAGATAGGTTTTCATCGCGGCCAAGGGCTGGTTCAGCTCGTGGCTGACGCCGGCCGACATCTCTCCCAGGGCGGCCAGCTTGGAGGATTGCTGCATGGTCTGCTCGGCCACGCGCAGCTCCTTCTGCACGCGCTCGCGTTCCGCGATCTCTCGGGTCAGGCGGGCGTTCAGGGCGCGCAGGTCGGCCGATTCGCGCATATAGGCCTGGCTCTGGATGCGCGCGCGCCGCGACAGCATCCAGAACGCCCCCGCCAGCAGGATGGCAAAACCCATGATCTGCAGCGCCAGAATGGCGTTGACGCGCTCGCGCACGGACGAATAGGCGGTGAAACTGATCATCCGCCAGCCGCGGAACGGCACCCGCGCCTCGGACTGCATCACCGCGCGGCCCTGGACATAGGCGTCGGCGGGGCTGGAGGTCCAGTCCGCCGTCACCTGGAACGCCCGCCGGATCGCAGAGGGCGCATCGCGCACCGCCTGCGCCTCGGCGACGGTCAGGCCACGCCAGCGCGGCTCGGTCGACAGGATGATCACACCCTCGCTGTCGGTGACGGCCACGGCATCGGAAATGCCCGCCCAGGACCGCTCCAGCCGGGTCAGGTCGGCCCCCACGACGATCACACCCAGCGTCCGCCCCTCGGACACCACGGCGCGGGAATAGGCGAACTCATGGGCGCCCGATGCCAGTTCGGACACGGTGAAGACCGTGTCGCGCGACCGCAGCGCCTCGACATATTGCGGGGCCGCGACGCTGTTCGTGCCGATCTGATAGCGGTCGGTGGCCCCCACGACCCGCCCCGATGCGTCCAACAGGCGGATCGAGGCCGCGCCGATCTCTTTCTGCGCGGTCATCAGCCGCGCCGAGGTGGTGGAAAAATCGTTGCCGTTCAGCGCCCCGATCAGCGCCGGGTCACGCGCCAGCAGCAAGGGCACGACCGAATTGCGCTGCAGTTCCGACATCAGGTTGCCCGAATACAGCGCCAGACGCAGTTCGGACCGCACGCGCGTGTTCTCGGAGAAGCGGTCGGTCAGCCATGCGTTGGTGACCCAGATCGTGCCCAGCGCTGCCAGGCAGATCAGTGCGATCGTCGCACGCAGCCACCAGGGGTTGACCGGCTGGCCGACCCTGCCGCGCCTGCGTTCGGCGCTGTCTTCGATATGATCCTCAGTGACCACGCACGGACCCGTCCCACAAGATCGGCTGACGCAATCTATGGCGAAGAACGGTCCGGCTCAAGTCAGGCGTGCGTCAGCGCCGTGGCCAGCCCCGTGAACAGCGCCGCCCCGTCGGTGCCGCCCGTGACCGGGTCGGCGGCGCGTTCGGGATGCGGCATCATGCCCAGGACGCGCCGGTTTTCCGACAGCACGCCCGCGATGTCGCCGACAGACCCGTTGATCGCCGGGGCATAGGTGAAGGCGATGCGGTCCTGATCGCGCAGCTGCGCCAGGCCTTCGGTGCCGATCTGATAGTTGCCGTCGTGATGGGCCACCGGAATGCAGATCCGCTGGCCCTTGGCGTAACCGCCGGTGAAGGCGCTGTCCGCGGTGCCCACGGTCAGGACCGACGGCTTGCACAGGAAAGTCAGCCCGGTGTTGCGCATCAGCGCGCCGGGCAGCAGGCCCAGTTCTGTCAGCACCTGAAAGCCGTTGCAGATCCCCAGCACATAGCCGCCCCGCGCCGCATGGGCCCGCAGCGCGTCGGCGATGGGGGAATGCGCGGCGATCGCCCCGCAGCGCAGATAGTCGCCATAGGAGAACCCGCCCGGCACGCCGACCAGGTCGATCCCGTCGGGCAGCTGGCTGTCTTTGTGCCAGACGCGCACCACCTCGGCCCCCGCCTGTTCCAGCGCGACGGCAAGGTCGCGGTCGCAATTCGATCCGGGAAAGGTGACGACGGCGGCTTTCATCGCGGGACTCCTGCTTGGGACGCCCTGCCCTTAGCGCAGGCCGGGTTCCAAAGAAAGGGGGGCCAGCCCCCCATCGCCTTGCGGCGATCCCCCCGGGGGTATTTGAACAACGGAGAAATGCATCCTGCGCCCTCGGAAAGCAGAAGGCCGGGCGATTGCCCGGCCTTCGTGATCAGTTCAGCGCCTTGTTCAGGTACTGGTCGACCTTTTCCAGATAGCCCATCGTGGTCAGCCATTTCTGGTCGGGACCCACCAGCAGCGCCAGGTCCTTGGTCATGTGGCCGTCCTCGACCGCTTGGACGGTCACCTTCTCCAGCGTCTGCGCAAAGGTCAGCAGGGCGGCGTTGTCGTCCAGCTTGGCGCGGTGCTTGAGGCCGCCGGTCCAGGCAAAGATCGACGCGATCGAGTTGGTCGAGGTCGCATTGCCCTTCTGGTGTTCGCGATAGTGGCGGGTGACGGTGCCATGGGCGGCCTCGGATTCGACGATCTTGCCGTCCGGGGTCATCAGGACCGAGGTCATCAGGCCAAGGCTGCCAAAGCCCTGCGCGACGGTGTCCGACTGCACGTCGCCGTCATAGTTCTTGCACGCCCACACATAGCCGCCCGACCATTTCATCGCGCTTGCGACCATGTCGTCGATCAGGCGGTGTTCGTAATGGATGCCGGCCTTCTTGAACCGGTCCTGGAATTCGGCCTCGTAGACCTCCTGGAACAGGTCCTTGAAGCGGCCGTCATAGGCCTTGAGGATCGTGTTCTTGGTCGAGAGGTAGACCGGATAGCCGCGCGCCAGGCCATAGTTCAGCGAGGCGCGGGCGAAATCGCGGATCGAATCATCCAGATTGTACATGGCCATCGCGACGCCTGCGGCGGGGGCGTCATAGACCTCGTACTCGATCGTCTCGCCGTCCTCGCCGACGAACTTGATCGTCAGCTTGCCCTTGCCCGGAAAACGGAAATCGGTGGCCTTGTACTGGTCGCCGAAGGCGTGGCGGCCAACGATGATCGGCTGCGTCCAGCCCGGCACCAGCCGCGGCACGTTCTTGCAGATGATCGGTTCGCGGAAGATCACGCCGCCCAGGATGTTGCGGATCGTGCCATTGGGGCTGCGCCACATCTTCTTCAGGCCGAATTCCTCGACCCGCGCCTCGTCGGGGGTGATGGTCGCGCATTTCACGCCGACCCCGTGGCGCTTGATCGCCTCGGCCGCGTCGATGGTGATCTGGTCGTTGGTGCGGTCGCGCTCCTCGATGCCCAGATCGTAATATTTCAGGTCGATGTCCAGATAGGGCAGGATCAGCTTTTGCTTGATGAAGTCCCAGATGATCCGCGTCATCTCGTCCCCGTCCAGCTCGACGACGGGATTGGCAACCTTGATCTTCGACATGAACTGCCCCTTGTGCGGTGGATACGGTCGCGCCGCTTCTAGCCGCAAAAGGGTCCGATTGAAAGACGGTATGCGATGGTATGCAAGACACCCGTCCGGTGATCAGCTGCCTGCGAAATGGGCGCGCAGACCGTGGTGCAGCCACTGCCACAGCGGCGCGCAGCCGCGTTCGACCCACGGGCCCACGCGGCTTTCCACCTGCGCCAGGGTCACGTCGTATTCGATCCAGCCCGCGCCGCCCGACCGCAGGTTCTGGACCGCGGGCTGGCAGCGGTCCAGCGCCTTGGCGAAGACGGCATCGGGGCTGGCCGCCGCCTCGAACTCCTGCCAGAGGGCCAGCATCTGCTGTCCTTGCGGGTCGGGCAGCAGGCCGAACAGGCGCTGCGCGGCGGCCTCCTCGGCGGCCTGGATCGCCGCCGATCCAKGCGCCTGCCCGCCGGCGGAATGCAGGGGCACATCGCCCGCGTCGATCTCGACCAGATCGTGGATCAGCAGCATGCGGATGACGCGGCCCGGATCGACGCCCGGCCCCGCCAGACCGCCCAGCACCAGCGCGTACAGCGCCAGATGCCAGCTGTGCTCGGCGCCGTTCTCGCGACGCGATCCGTCCAGCAGGCGGTTTGCGCGCAGGACGCCCTTCAGCGCGTCGGCCTCGGCCAGAAAGGCCAGGCGGCGGGCCAGATCGCCCTGGGCGACCTCCTGCCCGGACAGCAGCGCCTGCGCGGCCTGCCACCCCTGCGGCCATTCGCGTTCGAACCGCGCCGCGCGTCCGGCCGACAGGTTGTCGCGCACGATCCGGACATGGTCGGGGATCGGATCGCGCGCCTGCAGTACCTGAAAGATGGGCTGTGCGTGATCCATGCGCTTGGCGGTCACCGCGGCAGCGTCCGCGCGCCCCTCGAAATCGCGCCAGAGGGCGGCCAGCCGCGCCCCGTCCGGCGCCAGGCCAAAGATGCGATCCGCTGCCGCGGCCTCGGCGATGGCCAGTCCTTCCACGTCATGATCCAGGTGAATCGGCTGATCGCCCGTGTCGATCTCGACCAGGTCGTGGATCAGGATCATCGCGATGGCGCGGTCGCTGGCGCCCATCACCATCGCCCACAGGGCGACGTGCCAGCTGTGTTCTGCGCTGTTCTCGGGGCGCGACAGGTCCATCAGGACGCTGGCGCGGTGGACCGACTTCAGCCGGTCCGCCTCGCACAGAAAGGCGAACGCATCATCCAGCATGGCTGCAGCCCTCAGCGCGATGTCTCGGTCAGGCGCTTTCTGACGTAACCCTGCACCAGGTCGATCATCGGCTTCATGTGGGTCTCGTCGTCGCGGAAGAAATGGTCCGCGCCCTCGATCTCCTCATGGGTGACGGTGATGCCCTTCTGCTCGCGCAGCTTGCCCACCAGGGTGGCGGTGTCCTTGGGCGGAGCAACGCGGTCGGCGGTGCCGTTCACGATCAGGCCCGACGACGGGCACGGCGCCAGGAAGCTGAAATCGTACATGTTCGCGGGCGGCGCCACGCTGATGAAGCCGGTGATCTCGGGGCGGCGCATCAGCAGCTGCATGCCGATCCACGCACCGAAGCTGAATCCCGCGACCCAGCAATGCTTGGAGTTGGGGTTCATCGCCTGCAGGTAATCCAGCGCCGAGGCGGCATCGGACAGCTCTCCGATGCCCTGGTCGAATTCGCCCTGGCTGCGGCCCACGCCGCGGAAGTTGAACCGCATCACCGTGAACCCCATGCGGTGGAACGCATAGTGCAGGTTGTAGACGACGCGGTTGTTCATCGTCCCGCCATATTGCGGGTGCGGATGCAGCACGATGGCGATGGGGGCGTCTGGCTTGCCGGGCTGAGGGTGGTAACGGCCTTCGAGACGGCCTTCGGGGCCGGGAAAAATCAGCTCGGGCATGGTTGTCCTTCACAGGTCCTGTCGGGTTTCTTGACGCGTGCGCGCATGGCTTCTAGACGGGATATCTGGGCAGCCGGCACAGGTTTGGCAAGAAACATGCTGGGCCGGGCATAGCGCGCGACGACGGCGCGCGTCAATGCAAAGGCAGGCCCGGCAGGGACCATCGGGGGGAAGACGCGCCATGAAACTGTCCACCAAGGGACGCTACGCGATCATCGCGCTGACCGACCTGGCCATCGCCAAGGGGGGCGACCTGACCTCGCTGGCCGAAATCTCGAAACGCCAGGACATCTCGCTGCCCTATCTGGAACAGCTGTTCGTGCGCCTGCGCCGGGCGGGGCTGGTGGCATCCGTGCGCGGTCCGGGCGGCGGATACCGCCTGGCCCGCACCCCCGAGACGATCCGCGTGGCCGAGATCCTGGAGGCCGTGGACGAGACCGTCAGCGCCATGCATATCGGCGCGGGCGCGTCGGGCGGCATTTCCGGGTCGCGGGCACAGACCCTGTCGAACCGGCTGTGGGAAAGCCTGTCCGCGCATGTCTATGTCTTCCTGCACAATCACACGCTGGCCGACGTGGCGAAGAACCAGCTGCTGCCCTGCCCCGCGCTGCCCAAGATCCTCAACGTCGTGGACGACTGAGGCCGCACGGGAATTAATTCGACAAATCCTGCATCCGGTCGGCGGCTTCCCGCGTCCCCCGGTCAGAGGCCCGCAAAAGGCCCTGTCCAACGGATGAGGAGAATCCCATGACCCACCTGACCCGTACCCGCGCCATGGTGCTCGGCGGTGCTGCCGCCGTCGCGATGATCGGCGCCGTCGGCACGGCTGCCGCACAGGAATGCCAGCAGGGCGCAGGCGGCGCCGGATCGCTGGCCTGCGGCCCGACCGCGATCGCCGAGGGCCCGCTGTCGGTCGCCATCGGCGACAACGCCTCTACCGATGCGACCGCCGTGGACGGCGTGGCCATCGGCGGAGAGGCGACCGCCACCGGCCCCTCGACCACCGCGGTCGGCGGCGAATCGGTCGCGACCGGTCCCGGCGCCAGCGCCATCGGCTGGCAGGCCCAGGCCACCGCCGAACGCGCGCAGGCTATCGGCCACCTGGCCACCGCCCAAGGCGTCCGGTCCCTGGCCGTGGGCGAGAACGCCGACGCACAGACCGACCTGTCCACCGCCATCGGCAACGAATCCGTCGCCAACGGCGTCGACGCGCTGGCCGTGGGCGACACCGCGGCGGCGAACGGCAACTCGACCACCGCCATCGGTGGCGAATCGGTCGCGACCGGCCCCGGCGCCAGCGCCATTGGCTGGCAGGCCCAGGCCACCGCCGAACGCGCCCAGGCCTTCGGCCACCTGGCCACCGCACAGGGCGTCCGGTCGATGGCCATCGGCGAGAATGCCGACGCCCAGACCGACCTGTCCACCGCCATCGGCAACGAATCCATCGCCAATGGCGTCGATGCGCTGGCCGTGGGCGACACGGCGGCAGCGAACGGCAACTCGACCACCGCCATCGGTGGCGAATCGGTCGCGACCGGGCCGGGCGCCAGCGCCATCGGCTGGCAGTCCATGGCGACCGCGGAACGCGCCCAGGCCATCGGCCACCTGGCCACCGCGCAGGGTGTCCGCTCGCTGGCCGTGGGCGAGAATGCCGACGCCCAGTCGGATTTCTCGACCGCCATCGGCAACGAATCCATCGCCAACGGTACGGACGCGCTGGCCATCGGCGATACCTCGGTCGCAAACGGAACCTCGACCACCGCGGTCGGCGGTGAATCGGTCGCGAACGGCACCGCCGCCACCGCCTTCGGCTGGCAGGCGCAGGCCACTGCCGAACGCGCCCATGCCTTCGGCCACCTGGCAGCGGCCAGCGGCGTGCGCTCGACCGCCATTGGCGAGGCCGCGATGGCCATGGGTTCCGGCTCGATCGCGCTTGGAAACCAGGCGGTCGCCGCGGCCGACAACTCGGTCGCCATCGGTGATGGCGCGACCGCGACCCGCGCGAACGAGTTCGTGCTGGGCAACGGCGCCAACACCTATCGCGCGGCGGGCATCGCGTCGGATGCCAGCACGGCGGCGCAGGGCACCCCCATCGGCGTCGTGACCTCGGACGCGCAGGGCAACCTGGCGGTCGACCGGTCGATCGGCGAGAGCATGTCGTCGCTGAACGGCCGCGTGCGCTCTCTGGGCCAGCAGGTCGAGGACAACAAGGAGGGCATTGCGATGGCGATGGCGTTGAACACCCCCTATGTCCCCGAGGACAAGACCTATGCCGTGTCGACCAGCATCGGCAGCTTCGAGGGATCGCAGGCACTGGCCGCGTCGATGGGCTACCGCTTCGATGCGAACACCCAGTTCGACGCGGGCATCACCTATGGCTTCGACCGCAACCAGGTCGGCGGCCGCATCGGCGTGACCTACGCGTGGTAGGCCACGCCGCAACACGGACGGGGACGGCGCATGCGCTGTCCCTGGCCATCGCGATGGCGCTGGCGCTGGTCGGTGCCAGCGCCCATGCGCAGGACGCCCCCGCCGAGCCGCAGCCCGAACCCCGGGCCGAGGCCCCCCTGGTCGAACCCAGCTATGCCACCGCCCTGATCCGCGACGTGCTGGCGGCGGTGAACCACGGCAACTGGACGGGCAACTATACGGTGCTGCGCGACATCGCCGCCCCCGAATTCGCACTGGCCAACGATCCGACGCGCCTGGCGGGCCTGTTCACGCCGCTGCGCGAGGAACGGCTGGACCTGCTGCAGGCGATGGTCGTCGACCCGGTCATCCTGGACAGCGCGCTGTCCGATACCGGGCAGGAGCTGCGCCTGACCGGCTTCGTCCCGCTGCAGCCGCGTCATGTCAGCTTCGATCTGGTCCTGGGGCTGGAGGGGCGGCGTTGGCTGCTGCTGGGCATCTCTGTCGGGGCGTTCGATCCGATCGATCCGTAAGGCATCTGCCGATGTCGCCGCAGTCTGGGCGTCATCTGTCGGTTCGCACCCCGCACCCCCACCGGATCACGGCGGACCACCTGCGTGATTGCGGACGATCAGCTCACTGACCCGCTCCTTCGGCCGGCACAGCACGGCGCCATGCGGTGCGAAGACGGCCGGCCGTTCGATCAGGATCGGATGGGCCGCCATCGCCGCGACCAGCGCATCATCGGACAGGCCGGGATCACCCAGCCCCAGTTCCGCGAATGGCGTTCCCTTGCGCCGCAGCAACCCCCGCGCCCCGATGCCCAGACGCGACAGCGCATCGCGCAACGCATCCTCGGACGGCGGCGCGGCGATGTAGTCGCGCACCTTGGGTGCGATCCCCGCCTCGCGCAGCGCGGCCAGAACCCAGCGCGAGGTGGAGCAGGTCGGCTTATGCCAGATCACCCAACCCATCTCAGCGCTCGCCGTCCGGGATGGGCAGGGCGCTGGTCGCCTTGATCTCCTCCATCGACAGCAGGGCCGTGACGTTGTGGATCTTCACCTCACCGATCAGCGATTGGTAAAATCGGTCATAGGCGCGGGCGTTCCTGACCTGAACCTTGAGGATATAGTCGATGTCGCCCGCCAGACGGTGCGCCTCGACCACTTCGGGCCGCTCGCGCAGCGCGCGCAGAAAGCGCGCGGCCCAGTCGCGGTCATGTTCGCTGGTGCGGATCAGCACGAAAAAGCAGGCCTCCAGCCCCAGCGCCTCGGGGTCCAGGATGGCGACCTGACGGCGGATCACCCCCGCCTCGCGCAGTTTGCGGATTCGGTTCCACACCGGGGTCTTGGAGGCCCCCACCCGGTCGGCGATCTGGTCCAGCGACAGGCTGGCATCCTGCTGCAGCAGGGACAGGATCTTGCGGTCCACCTCGTCCAGGCGGACAGGCGTTTGGCCTGCGCCCGCATCGGGGGAAATCGGTTCCGGCATTGCGCGCTCCTTGGTCGATCGTCCTTATTTGCCGCGACCACTGTGCAGAATCCAGAACGAAATTCTATATAGAGGTCAGCAAAACCGCGAGGTCCAGTCATGAGCAAATCCTTCCCCCTGTCGGCCGCACGCCCCGGCGTCATCACCGCGAATGACCTTCGCGAAGGCCACAATGTGTGGATGTGCGCCGACGGCTGGACCCGCGATCCGCGCCAGGCGACCGTCTATGACGACGAGGCCATCGCCGACCTGGACCTGCTGCAGGCCGTGGCGCAATCCGAGATCGTCGTCGGTCCCTACCTGGTCGAGGCCAGGCGCGGTCCCGACGGACCCGAGCCTGTCCATTTCCGCGAGGCCTTCCGCCAGCGCGGACCGTCCAACTATTTCCACGGCATCCAGGCCGATCGGCAAGCCGACGCCCAGAAGACGGAAACCGCCCATGTTTGATATCCGCCCCGTCGAGACCGATTATGTCCGCCAGCGCGCGGCCGAATTCCGCGCCCAGGTCGCCCGCCGTCTGGACGGCAGCCTGACCGAGGACGAGTTCAAGCCGCTGCGCCTGATGAACGGCGTCTATCTGCAGCTGCATGCCTACATGCTGCGCGTGGCGATCCCCTATGGCACGATCAGCCCGGACCAGATGCGCACCCTGGCCCTGCTGGCCGAGAAGTGGGACAAGGGTTACGGCCACTGGACCACCCGCCAGAACATCCAGTTCAACTGGCCCAAGCTGGTGGACATCCCGGACATGCTGGATGCGCTGGCCGATGTCGGCATGCACGCCATCCAGACCAGCGGCAACACCATCCGCAACGTGACCACCGACGCCTTCGCCGGCGCGGCCTTTGACGAGGCTGCCGATCCGCGCCCCTATGCGGAGCTGCTGCGCAGCTGGTCGACCGATCACGCCGAATTCCAGTTCCTGCCGCGCAAGTTCAAGATCGCCATTTCCGGCGGCAAGAAGGACCGCGCGGTGATCGCCGCCCATGACATCGGCCTGCGCCTGACCGAACTTAACGGCAAGACCGGCTTCGAGGTCTGGATCGGCGGCGGTCTGGGCCGCACGCCCCTGCTGGGTCAGGTCGTCCGCGACTTCCTGCCCGAGGAGGACCTGCTGCCTTACGTCGAGGCGATCATCGCGACCTACAACTTGGCCGGGCGCCGCGACAACAAGTACAAGGCCCGCATCAAGATCACCGTGCTGGAGCGCGGCCTGGACGTCATGCGCGCCGAGATCGAGGAAGAGTTCCTCGCCCGCCGCCGCGATTTCCACGGCGCCGACCGCGACGCGCTGGCCGTGTTCAAGGATCGCTTCCGCGCGCCGTCCTTCCGCAATGCGCCCGTGGATGGCTATGAGGCCGAGCGGCAGGCGAACCCGGCCTTCCGCAGCTGGTCTGATACGAACCTGCATCAGCACCGGGTCGAGGGCTATGCCAGCGTCGTCGTGACCTTCAAGGCGCCGGGCCAGACGCCGGGCGACGCCAGCGCCGACCAGATGCGCCTGCTGGCCGATCTGGCCGAACGGTTCGGTCACAACGACCTGCGCGTGATGCACGACCAGAACGTGGCCCTGCCGCATGTGCACAAGTCGGACTTGCCGGCGCTGTACACCGAGCTGCGCGCAGCCGGTCTGGCCACCGCGAATGCCGGGCTGACCAGCGACATCATCGCCTGCCCCGGCATGGATTACTGCGCGCTGGCCACCGCGCGTTCCATCCCCATCGCCGAGGAGATCGCCGACCATTTCCGCTCCGTCGGGCTGGAGGAGGAGATCGGCAACCTGAACATCCGCATCTCGGGCTGCATCAACGCCTGCGGGCATCACCACCTGGGCCATATCGGCATCCTGGGGCTGGATCGTGCGGGCGTGGAAAACTATCAGATCACGCTTGGCGGCGATGCCTATGACATCCCGGCCATCGGCGAACGCGCGGGCGCGGGCTTCCCCGCCGAACAGGTCGTCCCGGCCATCGACCGGCTGCTGCGCGCCTATCTGGAGGTCCGCGAGGACGCGTCCGAACGCTTTATCGACGCCTATCGCCGTCTGGGTCAGGCCCCGTTCAAGGCCGCGCTCTATCCCGTGGCCGCCGATGCTTGACGGGAACCTGGACACACGCGCGGGGCGGCTGAACGACCGCTATCGCCACCATGCTGCCATCGAGGTGCTGCGCCGCGCGGTCACCGACCCCGATCTGGGGCAGGTGGCGCTGGTGTCGTCTTTCGGCGCTGAATCGGTCGTGCTGCTGCACATGGTCAGCCGGGTCGCACCGGGCCTGCCGGTGCTGTTCATCGACACGCAGATGCTGTTCCCCGAGACCCTGGCCTATCAGCAGGAGGTCGCGGAGCGGCTTTCGCTAACCAACGTGCAGGTCATCACCGCCAGCGAGGCGGAGATCGCCGCCCATGACCCGGAGGGAACGCTGCACAAGGTAAACCCCGACGCCTGCTGCGATTTCCGCAAGACGGTGCCGCTGGAACGTGTGCTGTCGGGCTATGACGCGTGGATCACGGGCCGCAAGCGGTTCCAGAACGGCCAGCGCGCCGCGCTGGAGTTCTTCGAGCCCGAACCCCCGTCGCGCCTGCGCGTGAACCCCTTGGCGCATTGGCGCCCCGAAGACGTGCAGGACTACATGGTCGAGAACCGCCTGCCCCGGCATCCGCTGGTGGCCAAGGGCTATCCCTCGATCGGCTGCGCGCCCTGCACCTCTCCGGTCAAGCCGGGCGAGGACCCCCGTTCCGGGCGCTGGCGCGGCCAGGAGAAATCCGAATGCGGCATCCATTTCATCGGCGGGCGCATGGTCCGCGGAAAGGTCTCGGCATGAGCGAGCAGTTGAACAGCGAACCCGTCCTGGCCCGTGATGACGGGTTTCATCCGGTGACCGACCAGCCCGCCGTGGTGCTGGCCCCCGACACCGCCCCCGCGACCCTGGCCGACCATCTGGATCAGCCGCTGATCGGGATCGCCTTTCCGTCCTTCAGCGACGGGCGCGGTTTCACGCTGGCCCGACGCTTGCGCGAGCTGGGCTATACCGGTCGCCTGCGCGCGACGGGGCGGCTGATCGCCGATCAATACGCCATGGCGCGCCGCGTGGGCTTCGACGAGGTCGAGGTCGCCGCCGACATCGCCGCCCGGCAGCCGCAGGACCAATGGCTGGCCCGCGCCGACTGGAAGGCCTGGGACCATCGGGCGCAGCTGGCCGGCTGACCCTTTCACCCGCGCGCCCCTTCGATTAGACGACAAGGATTGCAACAATGACGCTGGATCTGCCCGTGACCGAGGCCGCCAAGATTACCGTTCCCGATGCCCAGACCGTGACCTCGGTCACGAAATGGACCGACAGCCTGTTTTCGTTCCGGGTGACGCGGCCTGCCTCGCTGCGCTTCCGGTCGGGTGAATTCGTGATGATCGGCCTGCCGGGCGACAACGGCAAGCCGCTGCTGCGGGCATATTCCATCGCCTCGCCCAACTGGGACGACGAGCTGGAATTCTATTCCATCATCGTTCCCGACGGGCCGCTGACCTCCAAGCTGCAGCACATCAAGCCGGGCGACCAGATCATCCTGCGTCCGAAACCCGTGGGCACGCTGGTCCTGGACGCGCTGCTGCCCGGAAAGCGGCTGTGGTTCCTGGCCACCGGCACGGGGTTCGCGCCCTTTGCCAGCCTGATGCGTGACCCCGAGACCTATGAGCGGTTCGAGCAGGTCATCATGATGCATACCTGCCGCACCGGTGAGGAGCTGGTCTATGGCGCCGAGCTGGTGAACAACCTGCGCCACGACCCGCTGCTGACCGAGATCTATGGCGACGATTTCGCCCAGCGGCTGAAATACTATCCAACGACGACGCGAGAGCCCTCGCCGTTCATGGGGCGCATCACCGACAACCTGACCTCGGGCAAGGTGCTGTCGGATCTGGGCCTGCCGCCCATCGATCCGGCACAGGATCGCGCGATGATCTGCGGCAGCTTGGCGTTCAACGTCGACGTCAAGGCGGTCCTGGAAGGGTTCGGCCTGAACGAAGGCGCGAATTCCGAGCCGCGCGAATTCGTCGTCGAAAAGGCCTTTGTCGGCGACGGCGTCTGACGTCGTTTCTATCGAACCGCCCATGGGCCGCGCCGTTTCGGCGCGGCCTTTTGCATGGCGCACCGCCGCCCATCACGCGATGGTCACGGCAAGTTTGGGAACCCTTGGCGCAAGTGCTTGTTAAAGCACCAAAGACAGTCATTCGATTTTCCACAAGGAGCGTCTCATGCGCCGGATTATCCATAACACAACCGCCATCGCGGCCTGCCTGTCGCTGATGGCGCCGCATCTTGCGATGGCACAGACCGCGATGCCGGCCCCCGATCAGGCGGCCCCCCAGAACCTGATCCTGGCGCAGGCCGCGCCCGAAGGTCAGGTCCCGCCCCCGCCCGCAGCCTCCGGCGAGGAGGGACCGCAGGACGGTGCCGACCTGAACCAGGCCCAGAACCCGCCGCCGGCGGAACCAGCGCCTGCGGAAGAGCCTGCGCCCGAGCCTGCGCCGGTCGAGGAGCCCGCGCCGGAAGCCCCGGCCGAGGCGCCCCCTGCCCCCGAGGAAGTACCGGCCGAAGCCCCGGCGGAGCAGCCTGCTGAGGCCCCTGCCGAGGCGCCAGAAGCAGCTCCCGCGGCAGAGGCGGAGCCTGCCCCCGCGGCAGAACCTGCTCCCGCGCCTGCGGCAGAGGCCGCCCCGGCTGCCGAGCCGGCGCCCGCCGCAGAGCCCGCGCCCCCGGCGGCACCCGAGGCAGCAGCGCCCGAAGCCGAGGCCCAGCCGGCCCCCGCAGCCGAACCTGCACCGCAGCCCGCACCGGATGGCACCCCGCCGCCGCCCGCACCTGATGCGATGCCGGACCAAGCGCCCGAGGCCCGTCCTGCACCGCAGCCCGAGGCCGCACCCGCGCCGAATCCGAMCCGCGCCGCCGAGCCCGCCGCAGAGGCCCCGGCCGCCGGCGATGCCGCGCCGCGCGCCAACCCGCAGCGCGAGGCGCCTCCTGCCGCCGACGCTCCGGCAGAGGCTCGTCCGAACGCACGTCCTGCCGCGCAAAACGATCAGCAGCCTGCGGATGCCGCTGAAGAACCCGTCGGAAGCGACCTCGACGCCCTGACCGAGCAGTTGCGCGCGCAGGAGCAGGGCGAACAGCCCGCAGCCGATCCGGCCGCGACAGCCGATGCACCTGCGGAACCCGCAGCGCCTGCGGCTCAGGGTGGCCTGACCCTGGCGACCGGTGCGACGCAGGTCGAACGCGCTGGCGCCCTGCCGGGTCTGGCCGGAGTGCTGACGCAGGAAGTTCAGGGGGGCCTAGACACCTCGGCGCTGACCTGTCTGGACGGCAGCGCGTTCCCCTGTGCGGATGGCGGTCGTGCGATGACCCCGAACGGCGTCGTCGTCGAGACCAACGAGGCAGGCGAGTTGCGCTTGGCCCCAACCGAGGCGCAGATGTACCGCGTCGGCCAGAACGGAGAGATGATCCGTCGCGCCGCCGAAGAGGACACCGTCGAGACCGAGGCATCGCGCGAGGCCGCTCAGGCGACCGCACCGGCCACCGCGGCGGCGCTGGACGCAGCCGATGGATCGGGCGAGATCACCGAGCAGCAGGTGACCGAGGAAAACGCCCGGTCGTCGTCCGAGGACTTTACCACCAGCCTGCGCGACGCGCTGGCGGGCGCCACCGCTCAGCCTGCACCGCAGGCCGAGGAGGAGGACGACGACAACCGCCTGCGCAACGCGCTGCTGCTGGGTCTGGGCGCCGTGGCGGTCGGGTCCTACCTGAACAACAACCGCCAGGTTGCGCTGTCCGCCCCGGACCGCGTCGTCGTCACCCGCGCCGATGGCAGCCAAGAGGTCATCAAGGACGAGGTCGCCCTGCTGCGCCAGCCCGGCTCGACCGTGCAGACCGAGAACTTCGACGACGGTTCGTCGCGTACCATCGTGACGCGCCAGGACGGCAGCCGCGTGGTGACCATCCGTGACGCGAACCTGCAAGTTCTGCGCCGCACCTTGGTCAGCGCCGACGGCACGACCACGCAGCTGATCGACGACACCGCTGATGTGCAGCCCGTCGATATCGGCGCCCTGCCCGCCCCCGCTCCCGTCCAGACCGGCAATGCGCCCCTGAACGAGGATCAGCTGCGCGAGGCTCTGCTGCGCGAGGCGAATGTCGACCGCCGCTTTACGCTGTCCCAGATCCGCAACATCCCCGAGGTGCGGGCGCTGGTGGCGCCGGTCAACATTGACGCGATCACCTTCGATACCGGCTCTGCCGCGATCCGGTCTGATCAGGCGCAGCAGTTGCAGGGTCTGGGTCGTGCGATCCAGGACCAGATCGCCCAGAACCCGCAGGAGATCTTCATGATCGAGGGTCATACCGACACGGTCGGGTCGGACGCCGCCAACTTGGCGCTGTCGGACCGTCGTGCGGAATCGGTGGCGCTGGCACTGACCGAGTACTTTGACGTGCCGCCGGAGAACCTGGTGACCCAAGGCTATGGAGAGCAGTTCCTGCGCGTCCGTGCCGAGGGCGACATCCGCGACAACCGTCGCGCCTCGGTCCGCCGGATCACCGACCTGCTGGCGCAGTAAGCGCACCCACGAAACGAGGAAGGCCCCGGCATCGCGCCGGGGCCTTTTTCACGTCCTGCCCTCAGTCCGCGGCCAGGAAACCGCCGGACTGGCGATGCCACAGCCGGGCGTACAGACCGTCGCGTTCCAGCAGTTCGGCATGGCTGCCCTGTTCGACGATCCGGCCCTGGTCCATGACCACCAGCCGGTCCATCGCGGCGATGGTGGAGAGGCGATGCGCGATGGCAATGACCGTCTTGCCCTGCATCAATGCTTCCAGCCGGGACTGGATCGCAGCCTCGACCTCGCTGTCCAGGGCGCTTGTGGCCTCGTCCAGGATCAGGATCGGCGCGTTCTTCAGCGCGACCCGCGCGATGGCGATGCGCTGGCGCTGGCCGCCCGACAGCTTGACGCCGCGTTCGCCCACATGCGCATCAAGCCCATGCCGGCCCTGGCTGTCGGACAGGGACGGGACGAACCCGTCCGCCTCGGCCATGCGCAGGGCGTGGTCGATCTGATCCGGGGTCGCGTCGGGGCGGCCATAGGCGATGTTCTCGCGCACCGACCGGTGCAGCAGCGAACTGTCCTGCGTGACCACGCCGATGGCCGCGCGCAGGCTGTCCTGGGTCACCTGCGCGATGTCCTGGCCGTCGATGGTGATGCGCCCCGCGTCGATGTCGTGAAAGCGCAGCAGTAGGTTGATCAGCGTCGATTTTCCCGCGCCCGACCGGCCCACCAAGCCCACCCGTTCACCGGGCTGCAGATGCAGCGTCAGGTCGTCCAGCACCGCCATCGGCTGCGCCCCCGCAGCACCGCCATAGCGGAAGGTGACGTTGTCGAACCGCACCGCCGCAGGACCGGGCAGCAGGGGCTGCGCCCCCGGCGCGTCGCGCACCTCTCGTGGCAGGGACAGGCTGGTGATGCCGTCTCGAACGGTGCCGATATTCTCGAACAGGGCGGCGAATTCCCACATGATCCAGTGCGACATGTTGTTCAGCCGCAGCGCCAGCGGCACCGCGATGGCGACCGCCCCGACCGCGATCAGCCCCTGCGTCCACAGCCACAGCCCCAGCCCGGCCACCGCCGCGACCAGCCAGACGTTCAGCAGGTTCAGCACCATGTCCTGCATGCTGGACAGGCGCATCTGCGCGTGGACGGTGCCCAAAAACCGGTCCATGCCCTGATGCATCCACGCCTCCTCCCGGTCGGAATGAGAGAACAGCTTGACCGTCGCGATGTTGGTATAGCTGTCGACGATGCGTCCGGTCATCGCGCTGCGGGCATCGGCCTGCTCCTGCGCCACGCGGCCAAGGCGCGGCACGACATACCACAGCAGCGCGCCGTAGGCTGCGGCCCAGACCAGGAAGGGCAAGGCCAGACGCCAGTCCTGGCTGGCGGCCAGCACCATCGCGCCCAGGAAATAGATCAGCACATAGCTGCCCACGTCCATGATCTTCATGGACACCTCGCGCACGGCCAACGCGGTCTGCATCAGGCGCTGCGCGATGCGGCCCGCGAATTCGTCCTGGAAGTAGCCGACCGACTGGCGCAGCAGCCAGCGATGCGCCTGCCAGCGGATGCGCTGCGGGAAATTGCCCATCAGCGACTGGTGCAGGACCAGCGATGTCACCACGTTCAGCGCCGGCATCACCACCAGCAGCACCAGCGCCATCAGCGCGATGCTGCCGCCATGACGGTCCCAGAAGACCTCTCGCGGGGTGTCGGCCAGCTGGTCGATCAGCTGCCCCAGCCAGCCGAACAGCGCCACCTCGATCAGCGCGATCAGGCCCGATCCCACGGCCAGCAGCACCAGCCAGGGCAGCGTGCCGCGGCTGTAATGCAGCACGAACCGCCACAGACCCGACGGGGGCATGGTCGGGGTCTGGTCGGGATAGGGGTCGATGCGTCGTTCGAACCAGGCGAACATGGGGATGTCCTCCGCTGCTGAAGGGGCCGCAGTGCTGACCCGGACGGCCCGCAAAGTCAAGCGCGCAGGGGCGATCTTTGCCATCGCGATGGAACGGGGCGGGCCGGGGATCGTTGGTCATCCAGCACCATCAGAAAGGCCGTATCATGACCATGAATTCCCTCAAGGACCTGTATCTGGACCAGCTGCAGGACCTGTATTCCGCCTGCAAGCAGTCCATGCCCGTCGTGACCGAGATGGGTCGCGTCGCCAAGTCGCGCGAACTGGCCGAGGCTCTGATCGCAGGCAACGAAGGCATCGCCCGCGGCATGGAGCATCTGGCGACCCTGTGCAGCCAGCACGGCGTCGACCCCACCGGAGAGCACTGCAAGGGCATGGAAGGTCTGGTGACCGAGGCCCGCAAGCACGCGCTGCAGGCCGACTTCGGTGATGACGACGTCCGCGACGCGGCCATCATCACCCAGTATCAGCGCCTGACCCATTACGCGATCGCGGGCTATGGCTGCGTGCGCAGCTTTGCCAACCGCCTGGATCTGGATGCCGATGGCGGCGTTCTGCAGGAATGCCTGGAGAGCACCCGCGACGGCGACAAGCACATGACCCGCATCGCCGAGGGCGGCGTTAACCAGAAGGCCGCCAACGGCTGATCCACCACGACCGCCCGGAGGACATCCCCGGGCGGTCGTCTTTCCTCAGATCGTGCCCGCGGCCATTTCCTTGGCGATATGGTCGGCCTGACGGATCGCCAGCGCGACGATGGTCAGGGTGGGGTTTTCCGCCGCACCCGTCGTGAACTGACTGCCATCGGACACGAACAGGTTCGCGATGTCGTGCGTCTGCCCCCATTTGTTGACCACGCCGTCCTCCGGCCGCTCCGACATGCGGTTGGTCCCAAGGTTGTGCGTGGACGGATAGGGTGGCGTCGGCAGGGTCCGCGTGGCCCCCATCGCCCGGTACATCGCCTGCCCCCGCTCATAGGCGTGATTGCGCATCGCCACGTCGTTGGGATGGTCGCTGAAATTCACGTTGGCGACCTTCAAGCCGAACTTGTCGACCGTGTCCGACAGGGTGACGCGGTTCGTCTCCTGCGGCATGTCCTCTCCGACGATCCACAGCCCGGCCATGTATTCGTACTGGTCCAAGGCGGTCGTGAACTCTCGCCCCCACCGGCCGGGGTCTAGGAAGGCCGCCATGAAGGGCAAGCCCAAGGACAGGGTCTCCAGCTCGTATCCGCCGACGAAGCCGCGGGAGGGATCGTGACGCGCCTCGTCCTGCATGATGCCGGCCATGGTCGTGCCCCGCCACATGCGCACGGGTTTTTCGAAGATGCCATAGACCGACCCGGTCGTATGGCGCATGTAGTTGCGTCCCACCTGACCGCTGCTGTTGGCCAGACCGTCGGGGAACATCTCGCTGGCGGAATTCAGCAGCAGCCGCGGGCTCTCGAAGCTGTTGCCCGCCACCGCGACGATGCGCGCGGCCTGGAACTGCAGGGCGCCGTCCTTGTCGAAATACTCGACCCCGGTCACGCGGCCCTGGTCGTTGTGCAGGATGCGGGCCACATGGGCGTGGTCGCGGACCTCAAGGTTGCCGGTCGCCTCGCCCTTGGGGATGTCGGTGTAGGCGGCCGACCACTTTGCGCCCCATTTGCAGCCCTGGAAACAGAACCCCGTCTGCTGGCAGGCCGGCCGTTCGTCGTTGTCGATGCTGTTGATCGCCATGCGCCCGGTCGAGACCTCGGTATAGCCGATGGCCTTGGCCCCCGCCTCGAACACCTTGTAGTTGTTGCTGCCGGGCAGGCCCGGAAAGTCGCCGGTCCGGGTGACGGCCAGCTTGGCCTCGGCCTTCTCGTACCACGGCGCCATCTCGGCCGCGTCGATGGGCCAGTCCAGCAGGTTCGCCCCCTCGACCGCGCCATAGGTGGTCAGGGCCTTCCATTCATGCTCCTGGAACCGGATCGAGGCGCCCGCCCAATGGGTCGTGGTGCCGCCGACCGCCTTGACAATCCAGGCGGGCAAGCCGCTGAAATCCTTGGCCACGCGCCAGTCGCCGCTGGTCGTGCGCGGGTCGGTCCAGGCCAACTGGCCAAAACTTTCCCATTCGTCGTTGATATAGTCTTCGGGCAGATAGCGCCCGCCCGCCTCCAGCGCCACGACCTTGACGCCCTTCTGCGCCAGTTCGTTGGCCAGCACGCCGCCGCCCGCGCCGGTGCCGATGATGACGACCACGCTGTCGTCGGTCAGTTCGAATTTCGCTGCCGTAGCCATGATCCGCCCCCTTACAGCCAGTCGATGTCGTCAAAGCCACGATAGATGTAGCCGCCCTGGGAGAAGCTCTCTCCCTCATAGCCGAAGATCGGCCAGACCTCTTTCTGGTTGTAGAGACCGGTCACCAGCCCGCCCCGGACGGTCTGGAAGAACGCGCTGTCCTCCATCCCGCGCAGGATCGCCACGCGGTCCTGCTCCCACCCGATCGAGACATAGTCGTCATGCCCGGCCGCCTGCGCGGCGGCGTCCAGCGCGGCGATGCCCTCGGCCACCATGGGCTGGTTCTCGGCGGTGTCGTATCCCTTGATCGCGATCGCATAGAAACGGTCGCCCACGCGGTCATGCGGATAGATGTCGCGGGCCATCTGCAGCAGCGTGGCCATCTCGTGCTCGCTGATCGCGGTCACCTCGACGGCCCAGGCCGCATCGGGTGCCGCGATGAAGCCTGCGCCGGCCACTGCCAGCGCGCCGACTGCCACGGCCCGCGACAGCAGCGCCCGACGGGTCAGGCCCTTGGTCGTTGGTTCAGACATGGGTTCCTCCTCCCTTGATGTGGTCCCGCGCCCCCTCCCAAGGGCGCGGCAGGCTGATCAGCTGTAGCGGCCGCCCCGCTGCAGGACCTCGATCTCGTATCCGTCCGGGTCCTTGATGAAGAAGAAGCGGGCGATCACCTCGCCGCCCGGCGCGAAATCGACCAGCTTGCGGGGGGCAAAGCCGGTCTCCTCCAACCGGGCGTGGGTCGCGTCGACATCGTCGACCGAAAAGGCCACGTGCCCATAGCCGTCGCCCAGGTCATAGGGCTCGGTTCGGCCCTTGTTGACGGTCAGCTCCAGCTCGGTCCCGCTTTCACCATTGGACAGGTAGATCAGCGTGAATTTCTCGAAATCCAGCCGCTCGGCCACCTTCAGTCCAAAGCAGCGGTCATAGAAATCGACCGAGGCCGCCTCGTCCAGAACGCGGATCATCGAGTGGATGTACTTGGCCATCTGGCCCTCCCTGCACGTGTCTTGCCTGATCGAGGCTAGGGACTTGGGGACGGGCCGGGTAGTATCGGATTACTACAGCGAAAATATTCGCGTCACTCTGCGGCGATGGCCGGGGCGACGTCGTCGTCGCCCAGATAGATCGTGCAGGCGCAGCGCAGCAGCGAGGTGAAGTTCCGCGCCTCTCCGTGCAGCTCCAGCACTTCGGCGTGCAGCTTGGAGATGAAGGCGGGCGTCGTCACGCCTTCGCGGGCGGCGATGCGGTCCAGGATGCACCAGAATGCGCGCTCCAGCCGGATCGATGTCGACTGGCCGTTCAGGCGCAAACGGCGGGTGACGGTCTCGTAGCGGTCCGGGTGCTGCCCGGCAAAGATCTGGCACATCAGCTTGATCTTGTCCTGTTCCTGGCCTGCAGTCTCGCGTGCAGCCCCGCGTCGGTCAACGCGACTTTTTGGTCATGTCATCCATATTGGCACCGTCGCCGACTGCAAACGACAAGGGCCACCCCGAAGGGTGGCCCTGTCCGCCGCGATATCCCCGAAAGGATCATCCGGCAGCATCAGCATTCCTTGGCCCGTTCGGGCCTTGGATCACTTGATGATCTTGGAGACGACGCCTGCGCCGACGGTGCGGCCGCCTTCGCGGATGGCGAAGCGCAGCTTCTCTTCCATCGCGATCGGGGCGATCAGTTCGACCTCGAACTTCAGGTTGTCGCCGGGCATCACCATCTCGGTGCCCTCGGGCAGCTTGACGGTGCCGGTGACGTCCGTGGTCCGGAAGTAGAACTGCGGGCGGTAGTTCGCGAAGAACGGCGTGTGGCGGCCGCCCTCTTCCTTGGTCAGGATGTAGGCCTCGGCCTCGAACTGGGTGTGCGGGGTGACCGACTTCGGCTTGACCAGGACCTGGCCGCGCTCGACGCCGTCACGGTCGATGCCGCGCAGCAGGACGCCCACGTTGTCGCCGGCCTCACCGCGGTCCAGCAGCTTGCGGAACATCTCGACGCCCGTGCAGGTGGTCTTCTTGGTGTCGCGGATGCCCACGATCTCCAGTTCGTCGCCCACGTTGACCGCGCCGCGCTCGATGCGGCCGGTGACCACGGTGCCGCGGCCCGAGATCGAGAACACGTCCTCGATCGGCAGCAGGAACGGCTGGTCGATCGCACGCTCGGGGGTCGGGATGTACTCGTCGACGGCGGCGATCAGCGCGCGGATCGAATCCTCGCCGATGGCGTTGTCGCGGCCTTCCATGGCTGCCAGCGCCGAACCCTTGATGATCGGGATGTCGTCGCCCGGATAGTCGTACGAGCTCAGCAGCTCGCGGACTTCCATCTCGACCAGTTCCAGCAGTTCCTCGTCATCCACCTGGTCGACCTTGTTCAGGTAGACGACCATGTAGGGGATGCCCACCTGGCGACCCAGCAGGATGTGCTCGCGCGTCTGSGGCATCGGGCCGTCGGCGGCGTTCACGACCAGGATCGCGCCGTCCATCTGGGCGGCACCGGTGATCATGTTCTTGACGTAGTCGGCGTGGCCCGGGCAGTCGACATGCGCATAGTGGCGCGTCTCGGATTCGTATTCCACGTGCGCGGTCGAGATCGTGATCCCGCGGGCCTTCTCTTCGGGCGCGCCGTCGATCTGGTCRTAGGCGCGGAATTCGCCGAAGTACTTCGTGATGGCCGCCGTCAGCGTCGTCTTGCCRTGGTCAACGTGGCCGATCGTGCCGATGTTGACGTGCGGTTTGTTCCGTTCAAACTTTGCCTTTGCCATGTGGGCCTCCTGGATCCGCGGGGCATGGCTGAAAGGGCCCCGGATTGACGTGCGCCGCGATGTATAAGGCGCGCGCGGGGAAATCAAGGGCGGGCTTGCGTGCCGTGGCTAATCATGTCGGGGTCGGGGCGCCTGCCCGCCTCTTTGCAGGAACCGCCGGGCGACCCATATCGTTTGGCAGCGCAAGGCGCCGGGCCATCAGGTCCGCGCCCATCCACAAGGGGGATTCGCATGAGCCTGATGAGAAGCCTGACCAAGGTCGCCGCCGGCGTGATGCTGGCCAAGGGGATCGGCACGATGATGAACAACCAGCATGGCGGGCGTCCCGGCCAGCGCAAGGCCAGCGGCGGCCTGCTGGACAACCTTCTGGGCAACAACACCGGCGGTACGTCGGGCGGCAGCCTGAACCAGATGCTGGGCCGTGCCCTTGGCGGCGGCACCGGGACGGGCAGCGGTTCGCTTGGCGGCCTGCTGGACAAGCTGGGCGGCCAGCGCGGCGGCAGCAGCATGGGTAGCGGCAGCCTGGGCGGAATGCTGGGCGGCCTCTTGGGCGGCGCGGCCGCGGGCAGTGCGGCGGGCCACCTGGCCACGAAGGGATCGCAGGAAAAGAACAACGCCACCTTTGGTGCCCTGTTCGACGATGCGCTGGCCCATGACGGCGAACCGCAGGTCGCGCCCACGCCGGAACAGAATGCCATCGCCGGGCTGATGCTGCGCGCGATGATCCAGGCGGCCAAGTCCGACGGCCATGTCGACGATACCGAACGCCAGCGCCTGCTGGGTCATCTGGGCGATGATCTGGACGATGACGAACGCCAGTTCATCCGCGACCAGATGGCCGCGCCCGTCGATGCAGCGGGCCTTGCCCGCGAGGTCCCCGAAGGGATGGAGCGTCAGGTCTATCTGATGTCGCTGCTGGCGATCGACTTCGACAGCGAGGCCGAGGCCCGGTACCTGAACGACTTGGCAACCGCGATGAAGCTGGACCGCGCCACCGTCAACGCCGTCCATGCCGAGGCGGGCGTGATGCCGCTTTACAACGGCGCCTGAGACCGCGCCGACCATCGCCGCCGTCCCATCGGGGCGGCGGCTTTTTCATGCGCGGTTGATCTTTCTTGCCCTGGACGGACCGGAACATTCGCCGTGCTGTGCGGTTGGCCTGCGAACCGCAAACGCATGAGGCCACAGATGTCCGACACCCCCGCCCGTCCCCCGTTCCGCAGTGGCGCCATCGCCGAGCCGCGCCTTCCCGTCCCCGATTTCCCGGCGCAGGAGCAACCCTTTCCCGGCCTGGCCCAGAAGATGGACCCCCTGCCCGACCATGGCGAGACCAGCTACCGCGGCGCAGGCCGCCTGTCGGGCAAGCGCGCCTTGATCACCGGCGGCGACAGCGGCATCGGCGCCGCGGCAGCGATCGCCTTTGCCCGCGAGGGTGCGGACGTCGCCATCTGCTATCTGCCCGACGAACAGGCCGATGCCGACGCGGTCATCTCGCTGATCGAGGCGGAGGGCCGCGTGGCCGTCGCCGTTCCGGGCGACCTGCGCGACGAGGGTTTCTGCAAGGAGATGGTCGAGAGCGCCGTGTCCCAGCTGGGCGGGCTGGACATCCTGGTCAACAATGCCGGTCGCCAGCAGTTCTGTGAAAAGCTGGAGGACCTGACGACCGAGGATTTCGACGCCACGATGAAGACCAACATCTATGCGCCCTTCTGGGTGACGCGGGCCGCGCTGCCCCACATGGATGCGGGCGCATCGATCATCATCACCTCTTCGGTGCAGGCGTTCTCGGGGTCGGCGCATCTGTTCGACTATGCGCAGTCCAAGGCCGCGAACGTGGCATTCGCGCAGTCGCTGGCGAAACAGCTGGCCCCGCGCGGCATCCGCGTGAATGCGGTCTGTCCCGGCCCCTACTGGACCGCGCTGCAGATCAGCGGCGGCCAGCCGACCGACAAGGCAAAGGAACATGGCGCAAGCCAACCCTTGGGTCGCCCCGGGCAGCCGGTTGAGATCGCGCCGATCTATGTGCTGCTGGCCTCGGACGAGGCCAGCTATATCACCGGCGAATATTTCGGGTCCGTCGGCGGCGGCGGGCTCTGAGCGACCCTTCCGGGCAGCTCAACCGCCTTGGACCCTCGCGGCACGTCTCGGCGTCGCGAGGGGTGCCGCTTCAGGCAAAACGGTTGTCGCGCGGGAAACCGCGCGGCGCCATTCGGCCGGCACTGCCCCGCTTGCCCAGCCATTCGGTCAGGTCCGGTTCGGTCCGGGTCTTGCCGCCGGTCATGGGCCAGGACAGGCCCTGCGCCAGCGTCAGGCAGATCGCATCGACCAGCTCATCAGCCTTGACCAGCCCGCCGCCCTTGCCAAAGCGCTGCAGCCGCACGCCCTTGCCGCGTGCCATCTCGGGCAGTTCGGCCAAGGGAAAGACCAGCATCTTTCGGTTTTCGCCAACCACGGCGACGTGGTCGCCCGATACCGGACGACACAGCAGCGCGTCGCCATTCAGGACCTGCTTCCCGGTCTTGGTCTGAGCCAGGATGTCCCCCGCGCCCACGATGAACCCGTCGCCCGCCCGAGATGCCACCAGATACTTTGCCCCCTCGCGCCAGGGGAACATGGCGATGACCTGTGCCTCGTTGGGCAGATCGACCATCAGGCGCAAAGGTTCTCCCATCCCGCGACCGCCGGGCAGCGTGTTGACCGGAAGGGTGTAGAACCGCCCGTTCGACGCGAATATCATCAGCTTGTCGGTCGTCTCGGCATGCAGCGCCTGACCGGGGCCGTCGCCGTCCTTGAACTTCAGTTCGGCGTCCAGCGGCTGGTGGCCCTTCAGGGTGCGGATCCAGCCCATCTTCGACAGGACCACGGTCACCGGCTCACGCTCGATCATGGCCTCCAGGTCGATCACGGGCATCTCGGTGGCCTCGCTGATCGTGGTGCGGCGCTGACCCTCGGGGCGCGACTTGCCGAACAGGTTGCGCACCTCCTTCAGCTGGTCCGCGATGCGCGCCCATTGCGCGGCCTCGCTGTCCAGCATCGCCTGAAGCCCTTCGCGTTCGGTCAACAGGGCGTCGCGTTCGGCGCGCAGCTCGATCTCCTCAAGCTTGCGCAAGGCGCGCAGGCGCATGTTCAGGATCGCCTCGACCTGCACGTCGTTCAGGCCGAACTCTGCCATCATCACGGCCTTGGGCTCGTCCTCAGTCCGAATGATCTCGATCACGCGGTCCAGGTTCAGATAGGCAACCAGATAGCCTTCCAGCACCTCCAGGCGCGACGCGATCTTGTCCAGACGATAGGCCGCGCGGCGTACAAGAACGTCGCGGCGGTGGTCCAGGAACGCGCGCAGGACCTCCTTGAGCGAGCAGACCTTGGGCACGCGGCCGTCGATCAGCACGTTCATGTTCAGGTTGAACCGGATCTCCAGGTCGCTGGCGCGGAACAGCGCGCCCATCAGCTGTTCGGGGTCGACGGTGCGGGCACGCGGTTCGATGACGATGCGCACGTCCTCGGCGGATTCGTCGCGCACATCGGCAAAGATCGGAATCTTGCGCGTCTGGATCAGTTCGGCCAGCCGTTCGATCAGCTTGGATTTCTGCACCTGATAGGGAATCTCGGTGACGACGATCTGCCACAGCCCGCGGCCCAGATCCTCCTGCGTCCAGCGCGCGCGCAGGCGGAACGCGCCGCGCCCGGTGCGATAGGTCTCGGCGATGCTGTCCGCCGATTCGACCAGCACGCCGCCGGTCGGGAAATCGGGCCCTTTGATCAGGGTCGCCAGCGTGTCGTCGCGCGCGTCGGGCGTCTTGATCAGATGCAGGCAGGCGTCCACGACCTCGTGCAGGTTGTGGGGGGGGATGTTGGTGGCCATGCCGACCGCGATCCCCGACGCACCGTTGGCCAGCAGGTTCGGAAAGGCCGAGGGCAGCACGACCGGCTCGCTCAGCGTGCCGTCATAGTTGGGGCGGAAATCGACCGAATCCTCGGCCAGGCCATCCATCAGCGCCTCGGACGTCGCGGCCAGGCGGGCCTCGGTGTATCGCGCAGCGGCAGGGTTGTCGCCGTCGATGTTGCCAAAGTTCCCCTGCCCGTCCACCAGCGGATAGCGCATGGCGAAATCCTGGGCCAAGCGGGCCATCGCGTCATAGATCGCGGCGTCGCCATGCGGGTGATAATTGCCCATCACGTCGCCGGTGATCTTGGCCGACTTTCGGAACGCCCCGTTGGGCGCCAGGCGCAGTTCGCGCATCGCATAGAGGATGCGGCGGTGCACCGGCTTCAGCCCGTCGCGGGCATCGGGCAGCGCGCGGTGCATGATCGTGGACAGCGCATAGGTCAGGTACCGCTCGCCGATCGCACGGCTGAGGGGTTCGGAAGAGGTGCCCTGTTCGGGCTGGGGGATCAGATCGTCGGCCATGCGCCTTGGATAGGCCCCATGGCCCGCCCGGTCCAGATCGAAAAGCTGGCCGGGAACGCTGCCGTCCGCGTGGCGTTGGGCGATCAAATCGGTTAATCCGATGGCCGCAACGGGGGACGGGCGCAATGATCAGGCTGGGACTGCTGATGCTGGTGACGCTGCTGGGCGTGTTCATGACGCTGGACCGGTTTGGCCAAGGCGACCTGCGGACCGAACGCAGGCCGGAACCGGCAACGCGGGCCAGCGCCGCGACCGATGCGGGCGCGCCGTCGCTGACCGCCCCCGCGCAGCGCTTTCCCGGTCCGCCGTTGGAACCGTCGCCCGAATATGCGGGGGCCACACCGGAGGCCGCGCAGGTGGTGCCTGCCGACGGGCCGGTGCTGTATGTCACGGCCGACCGGGTGAACATGCGCGCAGGCGCGGGCACCGACAATCCGGTCGTGGCCAGCCTGACCGGCGGATCGGCGGTGCAGGCCTTGGGACCGACGGGCGGCGAATGGGTGCAGGTGCAGACGGCCGAAGGCCGGCAGGGATTCGTCTCGGCCCAGTTCCTGACGTCAGACGCCCCATGAGGCGCGTGCTGATCACCGGCTGTTCGTCGGGCATCGGCCTGGACGCCGCGCGTCACCTGCAGGCGCAGGGCTGGCAGGTCGTGGCCACCTGCCGCACCCCCGCGGACATCGCCGCCCGGCAGGCCGAAGGGATGGAGTGCCTGCCCCTGGACCTTGCGTCCGAGGACAGCGTCGCCGCCTGCGCCCAGGCCGCGCTGGCCGGCGGTCCGATCGACGTGCTGGTCAACAACGCGGCGTTCGCCCTGCCTGGCGCGGTCGAGGACATGCCCCGCGGCGCCCTGCGCTCCATCTTCGAGGTCAATTTGCTTGGCACGCATGACCTGACCACCCGGCTGATCCCGCATTTCCGCGACCGCGGTGCGGGGCGGATCGTCACCATCAGTTCGGTCCTGGGGCTGGTCGGCATCCCGTGGCGCGGCCCCTATGTGGCCACGAAATTCGCGCTGGAGGGGCTGACCGACGTGCTGCGCCTCGAGATGCACGGCACCGGCATCCACGTCACCCTGATCGAGCCGGGGCCCATCACCAGCCGCATTCGCGAAAACGCCATCCCGCATTTCGAGCGGTGGGTGAACTGGCAGGCCAGCCCGCGCGCCGACCAGTACCGCGCCAGCCTGCTCAAGCGTCTCTATGAGCCCTCGGGCAAGGACCGGTTCGAGCTGCCGCCGCGCGCGGTCAGCGACCGCATCCTGACCGCACTGACGGCGGCGAATCCCGCCCCGCGCTACTATGTCACGGCGCCGACGCGCATTTCCGGGGTCGCGCGGCGGGTTCTGCCGACCCGCGCTCTGGACTGGTTTGCGCGGCGCAACTAGGTTGGCGGCCGAAAGGCGGTGTCCCCCATGCCCGATCAATCCCTGTTCCTTGTCACGATCCTGTCCGTCGGGGTCGTCATCGCGATCCTGCTGACGGGGATCGGCGGCTTTGCCAAAGGCGGCGATTTCAACCGCAAGCATGGCAACCGCATGATGCGCTGGCGGCTGTATGCCCAGGCCGCCGCGCTGGTCATCCTGATGCTGTTTCTGTGGCTGAGGTCGATTTGATGGTCGTTCTGAACAAGATCTATACCCGCACCGGCGACAAGGGCGACACCGCCCTGTCCGACGGCAGCCGCGTGGCCAAGCACGACCCCCGTGTCGAAGCGTACGGCACCGTCGACGAACTGAACGCGACGCTGGGCCTGTGCCGCCAGCATGCGACGGGCGATCTGGCCGAACGCATCGCCGTGATCCAGAACGACCTGTTCGACCTGGGCGCCGACCTGTCGCGCCCGAACATGGCCGCGGACGATCAGGCGGGCTATCAGGTCCTGCGCATCATCGACGCCCAGATCGACCGCCTCGAGGCCGAGATCGACGCGATGAACGCCAACATCGCGCCGCTGCGCAGCTTCATCCTGCCCGGTGGCAGCGCGCTGGCTGCGCATCTGCACTTGTCGCGGACGGTGGCGCGCCGGGCGGAACGCCGCGCCACCGAACTGCTGGCGGGGGGCGACGTGAACGCCAGTGCGATCCGCTATCTGAACCGGCTGTCGGACTGGTTGTTCGTCGCGGGCCGCGTGGCCAACAACGACGGCGCGGACGATATCCTGTGGGTGCCGGGCGCCAGCCGCTGACGGGGGCGTCGCCGCAAACGCTGCGTCCTGTGACGCTTTTGCCCTGTCCTTGCCGGATTTCCCTGTCTAACAATCCTGCGACAGATGACGCAAACAAAGGGAGAGAGGCCGATGAAAGTCCTCGTGCCAGTCAAGCGCGTGATCGACTATAACGTGAAGGCCCGCGTGAAGGCGGACGGATCGGGTGTCGATCTGGCCAACGTGAAGATGTCGATGAACCCCTTCGACGAGATCGCCGTCGAAGAAGCCATCCGCCTGAAGGAAAAGGGCGCGGCCACCGAGATCGTGGCCGTCAGCATCGGCGTCAAGCAGGCTGCCGAAACCCTGCGCACTGCGCTGGCCATGGGGGCGGACCGCGCCATCCTGGTCGTCGCCGCCGATGACGTGCATCAGGACATCGAACCGCTGGCCGTCGCCAAGATCCTCAAGGCGATCGTCGATGCCGAACAGCCGCAGCTGGTCATCGCCGGCAAGCAGGCGATCGACAACGACATGAACGCGACCGGCCAGATGCTGTCGGCCCTGCTCGGCTGGAGCCAGGCGACCTTTGCCAGCAAGCTGGAGATCGCGGGCGACGAGGCCCATGTCACCCGCGAGGTCGATGGCGGCCTGCAGACCATCGAGGTCAAGCTGCCCGCCATCGTGACCGCCGACCTGCGCCTGAACGAACCGCGCTATGCGTCGCTGCCCAACATCATGAAGGCCAAGAAGAAGCCGCTGGAGGAGAAGACCGCCGCCGATTACGGCGTCGACGTCACCCCACGCCTGACCGTGGTCAAGACCCGCGAACCCGAGGGCCGCAAGGCCGGGATCAAGGTCGGCTCGGTCGACGAGCTTGTGTCGAAACTCAAAGAAGCGGGGATCGTGTGATGGCTGTTCTTCTTCTGGCCGAAGTCACCGGCGGCGAACTGAACCGCGATGCGACCGCCAAGGCCGTCCATGCCGTCACCGCCCTGGGCGACGTGACCGTGCTGTGCGCCGGCGCGCAGGCGCGTGCGGCGGCCGATCAGGCGGCGACCATCGCCGGCGTCTCCAAGGTGCTGGTCGCCGAGGATGCGCGTTACGGCCACCGGCTGGCCGAACCGACCGCCGCGCTGATCGTGGCGCTGGCGGGCGATTACAGCCACATCGCGGCCCCCGCCACCACGGATGCCAAGAACGTCATGCCGCGTGTCGCGGCCCTGCTGGACGTGATGGTGATGTCGGACGTCTCCGCCGTGATCGACGCCGACACGTTCGAGCGTCCGGTCTATGCCGGCAACGCCATCCAGACGATCACCTCGGCCGACAGCAAGAAGGTCATGACCATCCGCGTGGCCAGCTTTGACGCGGCCGGCGAAGGTCCCGCGGCGCCCGTGTCCGACGCCACGCTGGCGGACGATCCGGCCCTGTCGAAATGGCTGAACGACGAGGTCGCCCAGAACGACCGCCCCGAGCTGACCTCGGCCGGACGTGTCGTGTCGGGCGGGCGCGCCCTGGGCTCCAAGGAGCAGTTCGTGATGATCGAACAGCTGGCCGACAAGCTGGGCGCCGCCGTCGGCGCATCGCGCGCGGCGGTCGATTCGGGCTATGCCCCGAACGACTGGCAGGTGGGCCAGACCGGCAAGGTCGTGGCGCCCGCGCTCTACGTCGCGGTCGGCATTTCCGGTGCGATCCAGCACCTGGCCGGCATGAAGGACAGCAAGGTCATCGTGGCCATCAACAAGGACGAGGAAGCGCCGATCTTCCAGGTCGCCGATTACGGCCTGGTGGGCGATCTGTTCACCATCGTCCCGGAACTGACCGAAAAGCTGTAATCCCGCACAAGGATTGCCACGGACCGCCCCCCGGCGACGGGGGGCGGTTTTGCATTGCAGCATGTCCCGCCCCGCCCTATCGTCCCGGCGTCGGAACAGGGGATGCAGGCATGACAGTTCAATCGGTTGGCGTGATCGGCGCAGGTCAGATGGGCAACGGCATCGCGCATGTCTTTGCGGTGGCGGGCTATGACGTGCTGCTGACCGACATCAGCCAGGATGCGCTGAACAAGGCCATCGCCCTGATCGACCGCAACCTGGAACGTCAGGTCGCCCGCGACAAGATCACCGCTGAGGTCAAGGCGACCGCCATGGGCCATATCCGCACGACGCTGAAGCTGTCGGACCTGGGCCAATGCGACCTGGTGATCGAGGCCGCGACCGAACGCGAGACGGTGAAGCAGGCGATCTTCGAGGACCTGGTCCCGCACCTGAAGCCCGAGACGATCCTGACGTCGAACACATCGTCGATCTCGATCACGCGGCTGGCCTCGCGCACCGACCGGCCCGAAAAATTCATGGGGTTCCACTTCATGAACCCCGTTCCCGTGATGCAGCTGGTCGAGCTGATCCGCGGCATCGCCACGGACGAGGCCACCTATCGCGAACTGCACGCCGTCGTCGAGAAGCTGGGCAAGACATCGGCCACCGCAGAGGATTTCCCCGCCTTCATCGTGAACCGCATCCTGATGCCGATGATCAACGAGGCGGTCTATACGCTTTACGAGGGCGTCGGATCGGTCAGCAGCATCGACAGCGCGATGAAGCTGGGCACCAACCACCCGATGGGCCCGCTGGAGCTGGCCGATTTCATCGGCCTGGACACCTGCCTGGCGATCATGAACGTGCTGCATGACGGCTTGGCCGACACGAAATACCGCCCCTGCCCGTTGTTGACGAAATATGTCGAGGCCGGTTGGCTGGGCCGCAAGACGGGCCGCGGCTTTTATGATTATCGCGGCGATACACCAGTTCCGACGCGCTGACTGTCGCATTCAGGCGGGCGCGCCCTGAGAATCTGCCCAGCATGAGGGCAGATCTTCACACCGACAGGAGAGACCCATGACCAAGCCCATCCTTGCCGCCCTGCTTCTGGGCGTGGCCGCCCTGCCTGCCCATGCCGCCGATCCTGCCGAATGCGGCACCGTGCGCCTGTCCGATCCGGGCTGGACGGACATCACCGCGACGAACGGCGTCGCGGCGGTCGTGCTGGAGGCCCTGGGCTACGCCCCGAACATCGCCACCCTGTCCGTTCCCGTCGGCTATGAGGCGCTGAAGGGCGCGCAGACCGACGTGTTCCTGGGCAACTGGATGCCGGCGCAGGCCGCGTTCCGCGAGGATCTGGACGCCGATGGCGGCGTGACCGAGCTGGCGCAGAACCTGGAGGGCGCCAAGTTCACCTTGGCCGTGAACCCCGCCGCCGCGGCCCTCGGCGTCGCGGATTTCGCCGATCTGGACGCCCATCGCGACGCGTTCGAGGGCAAGATCTATGGCATCGAACCCGGCGCCCCCGCGAACCAGAACATCCAGGGCATGATCGATGCCGACCTGTTCGGCCTGGGCGATTGGGAGCTGGTCGAGAGCGGTGAACAGGCGATGCTGGCGCAGGTCACCCGCAATGCCGACACGCCCACCGTCTTCCTGGCCTGGGCGCCCCACCCGATGAACGAGGCGATCGAGATCACCTATCTGTCGGGCGGCGACGAACAGTTCGGCCCCGATTTCGGCGGTGCGACCGTCCACACCCTTGCCCGCAGCGAATGGGCCGAAATGTGCCCCAATGTAGCGCGGCTGTTCAGCCAGCTGGTCTTCGACGTGTCGATGGAGAACCAGCTGATGGGCGCGATCCTGGACGACGGCGCCGACGCGCAGGACGCGGCGCGCGAGTGGCTGGCCGCCAATCCCGATGCGATGGGTCCCTGGCTGGACGGCGTCACCACGCTGGACGGGCAGCCCGGCCTGGATGCCGTGCAGGCCGCCGTCGCCGGATAACAGCCCGTGAAACCCAATATCCTGATCTTCATGGCGGATCAGCTGTCGGGGGTTCTTTTCCCCGACGGCCCCGCCGCTTTCCTGCACACCCCGAACCTGCGGCGACTGGCCGAACGGTCGACCCGGTTCGCGAACACCTATACCGGCAGCCCGCTTTGCGCGCCGGGGCGGGCCAGCTTCATGTCGGGCCAGTTGCCAAGCCGCACGCGGGTCTATGACAACGCGGCGGAATTCGCGTCCGACATCCCGACCTATGCGCATCACCTGCGCCGGGCGGGGTACCACACCTGCCTGTCGGGAAAGATGCACTTCGTCGGCCCTGACCAGCTGCACGGCTTCGAGGAGCGTCTGACCACCGACATCTATCCCGCCGATTTCGGCTGGACCCCGGATTACCGCAAGCCGGGGGAACGGATCGACTGGTGGTACCACAATCTTGGATCCGTCACGGGCGCGGGCGTGGCCGAGATCACCAATCAGCTGGAATATGACGACGAGGTCGCCCATCACGCGACGCGCAAGCTGTACGATCTGGCACGCGGGGCCGACGATCGGCCGTGGTGCCTGACCGTCAGCTTTACCCACCCCCACGACCCGTTCGTGGCGCGGCGCAAGTACTGGGACCTGTACGACGGCATCCCGGAACTGGAGCCGCCGCGGCCGATCCCCTATGACCAGCAGGACCCGCATTCGCAGCGCCTGATGGATGCGTGCGACTGGCGCGGGCTGGAGATCACCGACGATCATATCCGCCGCGCGCGGCAGGGCTATTTCGCCAATATCAGCTATGTCGATGACAAGATCGGCCAGATCCTGGACGTGCTGGAGGCGACGCGTCAGCAGGACACGATCATCCTGTTCCTGTCCGACCACGGCGAGATGCTGGGCGAACGCGGGCTGTGGTTCAAGATGAACTTCTTCGAAGGCTCGGCCCGGGTGCCGCTGATGATCGCCGCGCCGGGCATGGCGCCGGGACGTGTCGACCAGCCGGTCAGCACCATCGACGTGCTGCCGACGCTGTGCGACCTGGCGGGCCTTCCGATGGACGAGATCGCGCCCTGGACCGATGGCCGGTCGCTGGCGCGAGGCGCGCCGCGCGGTCCGGTGCCGATGGAGTATGCAGCCGAAGGCAGCATCGCACCCATGGTCGCCCTGCGCGACGGGCGCTGGAAATACATCGCCTGCGACGCCGATCCCGAAATGCTGTTCGATCTGGACAACGACCCGGCAGAGCGCGTGAACCTGGCCGGCGATCCGGCCAATGCGGCGGTCCTCTCCGAGCTACGTGCACAGGCGGCGCAGCGGTGGGACCTGTCGGCCTATGACGCGCAGGTGCGTCATTCGCAGGCCCGCCGCTGGATCGTGTACGAGGCGTTGCGCAATGGGGCCTATTATCCATGGGACCACCAGCCGCTGCAGCGTGCGTCCGAACGCTACATGCGCAACCACATGGACCTGAACGTGCTGGAGGAAAACCAGCGGTTTCCCCGTGGCGAATAGGATCGGGGGCCGGTCACCCGGCCCCCGATCTGCTTACGCGTCGGTTTTGGCGTCGCGCTTTTCCATGAACTGATCGAATTCCGCCTTGTCCTTGGCCTCGCGCAGCTTGGCCAGGAAGTCGATGAATTCGCGATGCTCATCCTCCAGCCGCTTCAGCGTCTCGGCGCGATAGGCGTCGAAGGCGCTGTTGCCGGTCGACGGCGCGGAATAGCGGGGGGCGGCGGTGCGTTTGCTGCATCCGAACATGCGTTTGCTCCAGATCATGTAGCCCAGAAGGGCCAGGCCCACGGGCCAGACAAAGATGAAACCCAGCACCATGGCGACAAGCCAGGCGGGGCGACCGCGCGCATCCAGCCAGTCGCGACCACGGGCCAGCACATCGGTGATGCGCTGCTGGGTCGTCGCCGGGCGAAGCACGGGGGTTGCGATGGTCATCTGTGGTATCTCCCTATGTTAATGTGAATTACATTTACATAGATGGGCGGCGCGGAGGGTTCCGTCAAGATCGCCGTGCAACAATTCAGTCCTGGATCAGTCCAAGCCCGCGCAGATAGATCAGCGCCCCGCTTTCCAGCATCTCGGACGGCTCGACCGGGCTGCGGCAGCCGGGCTTGCCGCGGCCGAACAGTTCGACCACGCCGTGGCTCAGCGCCCAGATGTGGTTGGCCACCATGCGGGCGGGCGGACGGCGGTCTTCGGGCAGGCGGGCGGCCATCGCCTCGGCCGCGGTCACAAGCACGCCCTGCGCCCGCGCAGAGGCGGCCGCCAAGTCGACATTGCCCACCACAGAGATGCCGCTTTCGAACATCGCCATGTAGTAACCGGGCCGTTCGGCGGCAAAGTCCAGATAGGTCTGGCCCATGCGCAGGAACGCGGTCAGCGGTCGCGGACGGCCACCGTCGAATGCGGCCTCCAGCCGGGCGGCGAATTCGATGAAGCCTTGGCGCGCGACCTCCTCCAGCAGGTCGTCGCGGCCCTTGAAGTGGCGATAGGGGGCGGCTGGGGACACGCCGGCGCGGCGCGCGGCCTCGGTCAGGGTGAAAGCCTGCGGGCCCTGCTCCTGGACCAGATCGGCGGTCGCCTCGACCAGGGCCTGGCGCAGGTTGCCGTGGTGATAGGACTTGCGGTCGGGGGTGACGGGCGCGGGCACTACATGCCTTCGCCGAAATAGTCCCCCACAAGCGCCTCCAGCGCGTCCGCCAAGGCCTGCGCCTCGGGGCCGGAGGTCGTCACGCGGATCTGGCTGCCGCGCGGGGCGGTCAGCATCAGCAGACCCATGATGCTGTCGCCAGAGACGGCCATGCCGTCCTTTTCGACCCGTGCCTGCGCGTCATGGCGTTCGACCACGTCCACGAACTTGGCGCTGGCCCGGGCGTGCAGGCCCTTGACGTTGATGATCGACAGGTCGCGGGTGATCGCATCGGTCATCGCGGATACCGCCCGCTGTCCAGCGCGGCCTCGGGCGGGACGTTGTAGGAATTGATGTACTTGCGCCCCGCGTCCTTGGCAAAGCCCACCGCGACCGGCACGCTGAGATGCCGCGACTTGGCCAGCTTGACCAGCATCGGCAGGTTCGCGCCGTAGAGGATGGTGCGGTCCTGCACCGCGCAGGCCGGCAGGGACAGGTTCGAGGGAGACCCGCCGAACAGATCGGTCACCAGGACGACGCCGTCGCCCAGATCGACCGCATCCGCGGCCGCCTTGATCTCGGCGGTCTTGGCCGCGCGGTCGTGATCATCCTCGATCGCGACGGCGGCGATGCCGACCTGCGGGCCCACGACATGTTCGACGGCCGAGAGATACTCTCGGGCCAATCCCCCATGCGCCACTATGACAATACCGATCAACGCGCCTCACCAAGCCCAGAAGACTTCCAAAACACCCCAAACCTCATGACGCCTGCCTTTGCGACGCGCGAGCCTCGCCCGCAGGCGATGCGTCCGCACCAGACTGCAGCGTCATGCCCCGACGCTCCAGTTCCCTGTGCCTTATTGACACCGGCCAGCCCGCATCTGCAAGCGCCCGGGCCATCTTTTCCACCAAAGTGACGGAACGATGCTGTCCCCCGGTACAGCCGAAACCGACCGCCAGGTGCGATTTGCCCTCGTCCATATGGGCGGGCAGAAGAAATTCGACCAGATCCCGGGTCCGCTGGAAAAATTCGGCGAATCGCGGATCGGCGGCGACATGCGCCTGCACGCGGTCGTCACGACCGTCCAGCGGCCGCAGGTCCGGGTTCCAGTGCGGGTTGGCCAGGAACCGACAGTCGAACATCAGGTCCAGGCCCCGAGGCACCCCGCGTTTGTAGCTGAAGGAGTGCAGCGACACGCTGAGCCGCCGGTCGGGGCGCACGTCGAACCACCGCGTCAGCTCGGCCTTGAGGTCATGGGGCGACAGTTCGGTCGTATCGACAAGCACATCGGCCCGCACGCGGATCGGTGCAAGCAGGTCAATCTCGGCCAGGACCCCGGCCATTGGCGCTTCGTCGGGGGCCAACGGGTGGCGGCGGCGCGTCTCGCTGTAGCGGCGGACCAGGGTATCGGCATCGCAGTCAAGATACAGCACCTCGGGCGCATAGCCGGGAAGGCGCGTCAGTCGGTCGATCAGCTCGATCACGTTGAAGGCGGAAAAGTCGCGATTGCGCACGTCCAGCCCCAAGGCCAACGGCGTCGGACGCGCGGGTCCGTCCAGCAGACGCGGGATGAGCGACAAGGGCAGGTTGTCGATCGCCTCGAAGCCCAGATCCTCCAGCACGTTGATGGCGGTCGATCGCCCTGCCCCGGACGGCCCGGTGACCAGCACCAGCCGTTGGGCCGCGGGTTCGATGGCGTCGTGGTCCATGCGTCCTTCCCTATGGCGCTGCGCGCGCGGTCATGCCAGCCGTCGGCCCAGCATCAGCTGCCGCAATGCAGCGTAAAGATGGGGGCGATAGGGGCCCAGCACAAGCGAAACCCGGACCCCCAGCCAATCTTGATGGCGCACCTGTGGCAACCGGTCCTCTTCGTCGCGTCCAAGGTCGCAGGCCAAGGCCACCGGGACCGGCGCCGACGGCTCTGCCTGAAGGATGCCCACGCCCCGCGCCTCGATGCGTCCCAGCAGCGGCAATGGCGCCTGCGCCATCAGTCGGCCTGCGGACAGGCGCAGGTCGGTGCGGTCATCGGCGACCAGCGTCGCGCCCACTGCCATCAGCTGCAGTGCCAAGGTGGACTTGCCGGATCCGGACGGTCCCAGAATGACAAGTCCACCCCCGTCAAGCGCGACCGTGGTCGCGTGAACCTGCATCATGCGAATCACCTCCTGATCCGATCCTGCCCGAAAACAGGTTAATTTTCCGCCTGTGGCACGGCGTCGCGCCGACTAAACGGTCCTGATGGCGATAACATTTGATGTTTCCGCTAACTGTTTGCGCTGACTTGTTTCGGGCCGAATCCGCCGTGCTATAGCCCGATGAAACGCCGCACCCCAAGCCACGGAGCCCCCGACATGACCACGCGCGTAAACCCGACCTGCCGACTGGAAGACCAAGGCATTACGGGGCTGGGCCAGGTGCACTACAACCTGCTGGAACCCGCCCTGATGACACGGGCCGTCGCCCGCGGAGAGGGCAAGCTGGGCCTGGGCGGGGCGTTCCTGGTCTCGACCGGCGCGCATACCGGCCGCTCGCCCAAGGACAAGTTCGTCGTCCGCACCTCGTCGGTCGAGAACAGCATCTGGTGGGACAACAACAAGCCGATGGACCCGGCGGCGTTCGATCTGCTGCATGCCGACATGCTTCAGCACATGAAGGGTCGCGACTATTTCGTGCAGGACCTGTTCGGTGGTGCGGATGCCGATAACCGCCTGGACGTGCGCGTGGTGACCGAGCTTGCCTGGCACGGGCTGTTCATCCGCCACCTTCTGCGCCGGCCCCAGGCCGACGAGCTGGCGACCTTCACGCCCGAATTCACCATTATCAACTGCCCCGGCTTCAAGGCCGATCCCGCGCGTCACGGCTGCCGGTCCGAGACGGTGATCGCGATGAACTTCGACAAGAAGCTGATCCTGATCGCCAACACCGCCTATGCCGGTGAGAACAAGAAATCGGTCTTCACGCTGCTGAACTACCTGCTGCCGGAAAAGGGCATCATGCCGATGCACTGCAGCGCCAACCACGCGCCGGGAAATCCCGATGACAGCGCGGTCTTCTTCGGCCTGTCGGGCACCGGTAAGACCACCCTGTCGGCCGATCCGTCGCGCGTCCTGATCGGCGACGACGAACATGGCTGGTCCGACACCGGCATCTTCAACTTCGAGGGTGGCTGCTACGCCAAGACGATCAACCTTTCGGCCCAGGCCGAACCTGAGATCCACGCGACCACCAGCCGCTTCGCGACCGTGATCGAGAACATGGTCTTTGACCCCGAGACGCTGGAGTTGGACTTCGAGGACAACTCGATCACCGACAACATGCGCTGCGCCTATCCGCTGGAGGCGATCAGCAACGCGTCCCAAACCAGCCTTGGCGGGCATCCCAAGAACGTCATCATGCTGACCTGCGACGCCTATGGCGTGCTGCCCCCGATCGCGCGGCTGACGCCTGCACAGGCGATGTATCACTTCCTGTCGGGCTTCACCTCCAAGACGCCGGGCACCGAGGTCGGCGTGACCGAGCCGATCCCGACCTTCTCCACCTGCTTCGGTGCGCCGTTCATGCCCCGCCGCCCCGAGGTCTATGGCAAGCTGCTGCAGGAAAAGATCGCCCAGCACGGCGCATCCTGCTGGCTGGTGAACACCGGCTGGACCGGGGGCGCCTTCGGCACGGGCAAACGTATGCCCATCGCCGCCACCCGCGCCCTGCTGGCCGCCGCCCTGGACGGCAGCCTGAACACGGTGCAGTTCCGCCGCGATCCGAACTTCGGCTTCGACGTGCCGGTCAGCGTCCCCGGCGTCAGCCCTGTCCTTCTGGACCCGCGCCAGACCTGGGCCGACCCGGCCGCCTATGACGCCCAGGCCAAGAAGCTGGTGCAGATGTTCTGCGACAACTTCGCCCAGTATCTCGACGCGATCGACGATGAGATCCGCGCTGCAGCCATCGGCTGAACGACATGACGGCCCCCACGCGGGGCCGTCGCTCTATTCGATCGGGGCGATCGACCGGCCTCGGCTTCGGTACTCATATCCCGCAGAGCCTGTCCTCAACCTTATTGAGACGACCGCTAGCCCAGAGATACCTCGGCTCTCGCAATCGCGTTGTTACATCCAATCTCAACCGAATTGGGTCCAACTCCGACCTGATCGACCCAGTGATTGTAGCGGCAAGTCAGCATGAACTACATCCGGACGCAGCCATGTGACATGGCATCGATTTTGGCAAGCGCGCCTCCCACCTGCTTAGCAGCAGCGACATCTTTGACGTAGCAAGCACGCGGCCAGACTGGTCGCAGCCCCTACATCCTATCGGTGGAACACGATACTGCGGAAAGCGGACTAGTGAATAGGCTTGCCGTATTCACCTTTGAAAAGTGGAATAGCCCGTACGCGGCATGCTTCGCTGATCGTCATTACAGCGGTTGAGGCACTGCCGACAGGTCCTTGCAGTTGATAGCGAATTTGGGCGCCCTTCGCAATGAATAGCGGTTTCAAAGTTCGTCCCACTTACCCTAAGCAAAGAACTAGGTCTAAGGCGCAAAAGTTAGCATCCGCCTTCCTTTGCATTCGGATGCCGATGCAGAGCACCGGACCGAACCTGCCCCGCCCTCGCGGGGCCGGTTCAAGTGTCGTCGGGCGGCCCTTGGCCGCCCGTCAATCAGGTCACAGACCCAGGCAGTGGCGCATGATCGCCTTCTGCGCGTGCAGCCGGTTTTCGGCTTCGTCCCAGATGACGGATGCGGGGCCGTCCATGACGGCACTGGTCACCTCGTCCTCGCGATGCGCGGGCAAGCAATGCATGAACAGCGCATCCGGCCGCGCCTGCGCCATCAGGGCCTCGTTAATCTGATAGCCGCGCAGCTGATTGTGGCGCCGCTCCTTGGCCGATTGCGGGTCGTGCATGCTGACCCAGGTGTCCGTCACGACCAGGTCGGCACCGATGACGGCCCGCGCCGGATCGCGCTCGATGGTGACGGGACGCCCTTGGGATGCCGCATAGTCGAGGCAGGCCGCTTCGGGATCCAGCGGCGGCGGGCCTGTGAAGGTCAGATCGAAGCCGAACTGCCCCGCCGCGTGGGCAAAGCTTGCGAACACGTTGTTGCCGTCGCCCGACCAGACGACCTTCTTGTCGACGATGGGGCCGCGATGTTCCTCGAAGGTCATCACGTCGGCCATGATCTGGCATGGATGCGTGCGGTTCGTCAGCCCGTTGATCACCGGAACGGTCGCATGCTCGGCCATCTCCAGCAGCGTCGCCTCCTCGAAGGTCCGGATCATGATCAGGTCGACATAGCGGGACAGCACGCGCGCGGTGTCCGCGATGGTTTCGCCATGACCCAGCTGCATCTCCGAGCCCGACAGGATCATCGTCTGCCCGCCCAACTGGCGCACGCCGACATCGAAGCTGACCCGCGTGCGGGTCGAAGGCTTTTCGAAGATCAGCGCGACCATGCGGCCGGCCAGCGGCTGTTCGTCATCGGGACTGCCCTTGGGGCGGCCGTTGCGAGCGGCCTTCATCGCGTGGGCACTGTCGATGATGCTGCGCAGGGCGGCGCGGTCGGTGGTGTGGATATCCAGGAAATGGGTCATCATCTTGGTCTTTCGGCTTTTCTCCAGCAAGCCCCGCCGAACGGGCCGGGTCAAGGGCGGATCGGGCTTTCTGCGCCCCCGCGGGGGTGCACGCGGCCGGGCCGGAGAAGATGGGTATTTGGGCAAAGAAGAAGGGCGCATGAGCCTCATCGGAGGCGGGTCATCACGCGGACGGGCCGGCCTTGCGCGTCCAGGCGGTGATCGTTGCCCGCAAAGCCCGCCTTGCGGTAGGCGGCGATGGCGCGCTGATTTTCGGGGGCGGGATCGATCGCCAGGGTCGAACAGTCCAGCAGCAGCAGATTGCCCAGGGCGCGCAGCCATGCGCCGCCCTGCCCCACCCCGTCAGGCCCGGAAAACACGTCCAGCGCCACGGCATCCGCCGACAGCCCCGCGAAATGCGGCGCGGGCCAGTGATGGGCCGGATAGGATTGCGCATAGGCCAGGGCAGCGCCGTTCCGCACCACGATCATCTGTCGCATCACCCGGTGCCCCAGATCGTCGCGGATCAGGGCGATCTGGCGATCGGGGCCGGGCCACCAGGCAGCGACCTCCGGCTGAGCCAGCCATCGGGCCAGCACGGGCAGGTCGTTCTCGGTGATCGGCCTGAAGGCGTATTCAGCCATCCAGGCTGGCGGCGGCCCTGTCCAGGCGCGCCACCGCCTCGGCGATCTCATCTTTGGTGATGTTCAGCGGCGGCAGCAGGCGCAGGGTGTCATCTGCGGCGGGCACGGTCAGCAGATGCTGATCATAGGCCGCACGGACCAGATCGGTCGGCGCGACGCGGCATTTCAGGCCCAGCATCAGCCCCTGCCCCCGCACGCCCTCGAAGATCTGCGGATGGGCGGCGACCAGCCCCTCCAGCTTCTGGCGGAACATGGCGGCCTTGCGGTTGACCTCGGCCAGGAAGGCCGGATCGGCCACGATCTGCATCACGCGCGCGCCGACCGCGCAGGCCAGCGGGTTGCCGCCATAGGTGGAGCCGTGCGTCCCTGCGACCATGCCCGCGGCCGCGCCTTCCGTCGCCAGCACCGCGCCCAGGGGAAAGCCCCCACCGATGCCCTTGGCGACCATCATGATGTCGGGGGTGATCCCGGCATATTCATGCGCGAACAGACGCCCTGTCCGGCCCATGCCGCATTGCACCTCGTCCAGGACCAGCAGCGCGCCGGTCTGGTCGCACAGCTCGCGCAGCCCCTGAAGGCAGGCGTCGGGCAGCGGGCGGATGCCGCCCTCGCCCTGCACGGGTTCGACCATGATCGCGGCGGTGCGATCAGTGACTGCGGCCTTGAGCGCCTCGTGATCGCCGAAGGGTAGCGTGCGGAACCCCGGCATCAGCGGGCCAAAGCCCTTGATCATCTTCTCCGACCCTGCCGCCGCGATGGCCCCGGTGGAGCGCCCGTGGAACGCGCCCGAGAACGTCAGGATCTCGATCCGATCCGGATCGCCTGCGTGGTCCCAGTGCTTACGCACCATCTTGATGGCCAGTTCGGCCGCCTCGGTGCCGGAATTGGTGAAGAACACCGTGTCCGCGAAGGTGTGTTCGACCAGCAGGTCGGCCAGACGCTCCTGCTCGGGGATCTGGTACAGGTTCGACACGTGCCAGATCCGGCCCGCCTGTTCGGTCAGCGCGGCGACCAGATCGGGATTGGCATGACCCAGCACGTTCACCGCGATGCCCGCGCCCAGGTCCAGGTATCGCGTCCCGTCGGCGGTGACGGCCCAGGCGCCTTCGCCGCGTTCGAACGCCAGGGGGGCGCGATTATAGGTCGGCAAGACGTGCGGGATCATGGCAGGGCTCCGGCGATGGAAGGGGAATGGCGGAAACGGCAACAGGGACGCGAGCCCGCGAAGGGGCCGGCGTCAGCGTCGCGAACGGGTGGTGCGTCGTTTCGTCATAGCGCAAAGGATGCGCAGCTTTGCCTGTCAAGGCAAGTGCTAATCAGGGCTTCATCCGATAGCCCGACCGCAGCCAGCGCCATGCAAGATACAGCACCCCCGCAACGACCCCCGCGCAGATCAGCGCGCCGCGCCAGACCGGCGCGTCGCTGACCCCGGTCACGCCATAGCGCGCCCCGTCGATCAGATAGAAGATCGGGTTCCAGTGCGACAGCGTGCTGAACGGCTGTGGCAGCGCCTGCACCGAATAGAAGGTGCCCGACAGGAACGACAGCGGCGTGATGACGAAATTGGTGATCGCCGCCATCTGATCGAACTTCTGCGCCATGATGCCCGCAAGAATTCCCAAGCCGCCCAACATCAGCGCGGCCAGCAGCACGAAGACCAGCGTCCAGCCCGGATGCGCAATGCCTCGCCCGGTGACCAGCACCATGCCGGTCCCGATGACCGTGGCCACCAGCCCGGCGCGCACCACCGACCCGGCCAGATAGCCGGCCAACAGCTCTCCGGCGGACAGGGGCGGCATCAGTGTGTCGACGATGTTGCCCTGCACCTTGGCCGCGGTGATCGAGCTGGAAGTGTTCGCGAAGGCGTTCTGGATAACCGTCATCATCAGGATGCCCGGCCCCAGGAAGACCAGATAGGGCAGGCCCATGATCTGCCCCCGTCCCTGCCCCAGGGCCATCGCGAAGACCACAACGAACAGGCCCGCCGTCATCAGCGGCGCGAATATCGTCTGCTGCCAGACGGCCATGAAGCGCATGACCTCACGCCGCGCCAGCGTGCGCAGGCCCAGCCAGTTGACGCGGCCAAAGCGGCGCACGCCCATGGCGGGGCTGTCGGAAAGCGGGGGCAGGCCGGGCATTGTGGGCGGGGTCATCTGGCGGTCCTTGAATTTCTGCGCTTCGGCGGCTAAATCTCGGCATCCCGTATGTGACGGGACCAATCGCAGGTTACAAGATGGGGCGGCAGGTCAGACCCGCCCGGAAAGGCTGCCATGTCCTGGACGGATGATCGCGTCGAGACACTGAAACGCATGTGGTCCGAGGGCCAGTCGGCCAGCGCCATCGCCAAGGAACTGGGAGGCGTGACCCGCAACGCGGTGATCGGCAAGGTCCATCGCCTGGGGCTGTCGAACCGCACCGAGGAGCCGGAAGCCGCAGCCCCGGCTCCCGCCCCCGCGCCGGAACCGGTCGCGCGCGAAAAGCCTGTGGCTCCCCGTGCGGTCCCGCAGCCAGCGACGGCCCCTCTGCGCCCCGAACCCGCGCCCGAGCCCGTGGCGGTCCAGCCCGAGCCGGAACCCGAACCCAGCACGCAACCGGCCTTCGTGCCCGTTCCCCGCCGCCCGATCGTGCCGGCGGGACAGCCTTTGCCGCCCCAGCCTTCGGCCAACGAGATCTCTCCCGAAGCCTTGGCCTCGGTCCGCGAGGTCGAGAAGCGCGCCAAGAAACTGACCCTGATGGAACTGACCGAGCGGACCTGCAAATGGCCCATCGGCGATCCGGCAACCGACAAGTTCTGGTTCTGCGGCCTGCCGTCGGTCGCGGGAAAACCCTATTGCGAGGCGCATGTCGGCGTCGCGTTCCAGCCGATGTCCTCGCGCCGCGACCGTCGCCGCTGATTGCTTTCGGGCGGGCCGCAAAGGTCCGCCCGGTCCCGACCCGCCCTTGCCATCCCCGTACGCGCGCCTTACTGCGGTCCCGTTATGTGATGATATATCATTCCATGATTCGTCATATCTATAGAAGGACCGCCCCATGCCCCTCCGCTCGCCCCTCCCCGCCAGTCTGCTGATCGCCGCGACGCTTGCCCTGACCGGGCCGGCGCTGGCCCAGGACAGTGCCGCCCCAGCCGCGCATGACCACTCCCACGACCACGATCATGACCACGATCACGCCCATGCCCGCAGCCCCGAGGCACAGGCCCTCTATGACGGCTATTTCGACGACGATCAGGTCAAGGACCGCCCCCTGTCCGACTATGCGGGCGACTGGCAGTCGGTCTATCCCCTGCTGCAGGACGGCACCCTGGCGCCGGTCATGGACCGCAAGGCCCAGAAGGGCGACCAGACTGCCGAGGAATACACCGCCTATTACCAGACCGGCTATGCCACTGATACGGACCGCATCACCATCGAGGGTGACATGGTGACGTTCTACAGCGACGGCACGCAGGTGTCGGGCACCTATGCCCATGACGGGCACGAGATCCTGACCTATGCCCGCGGCAACCGCGGCGTCCGTTTCATCTTTGCCAAGACTGCCGGCGACGCGGGCGCACCCGCCTTCATCCAGTTCAGCGACCATGGGATCGCCCCGGCCCGCGCCGACCACTTCCACCTGTATTGGGGCGACGACCGCGCCGCCCTGCTGGAGGAGGTGACGAACTGGCCTACCTACTATCCCGCCGACATGACCCCCGCCCAGATCGTGGACGAGATGCTGGCCCATTGACGACCTGCGCACGCCCGGTGCGCCGGGCGTGCGCACCGCTTTTCATCACGGCGCAACAGGGCTAGAGATGCGCGACCCCGAAAGGACGCATGCCATGGCCCGCCACCTGATCACCTCTGCCCTGCCCTACATCAACGGCATCAAGCATCTGGGGAACCTCGTCGGTTCACAGCTGCCCGCCGACCTCTATGCCCGCTATCTGCGGGCGCGGGGCCATGAGGTCATGTTCATCTGCGCCACGGACGAACACGGCACCCCCGCCGAACTGGCCGCCGCCAAGACCGGAGAGGCCGTGGCCGACTATTGCGCCCGGATGCATGGCGTCCAGACCGCGCTGGCCGACGGGTTCGGGCTGTCCTTCGATCATTACGGCCGCTCCTCCAGCGACCGCAACCGCGCCCTGACCCAGCATTTCGCGGGCCGCCTGGCCGACCAGGGCTATATCCGCGAGGTCGTCGAGAAGCAGGTCTTCTCCCATGCCGACAACCGTTTCCTGCCGGACCGCTATATCGAGGGCACCTGCCCCAACTGCGGCTATGACAAGGCGCGCGGCGATCAGTGCGAAAACTGCACCAAGCAGCTGGACCCGACAGACCTGATCGACCCGCGCAGCGCGATCTCGGGCAGCACGGACCTGGAGGTGCGCGAGACCAAGCACCTGTACCTGCGCCAGTCCGCGCTGAAGGGCGACATCGCCGCCTGGATCGACGCAAAGACCGACTGGCCGATCCTGACGACCTCGATCGCGCGCAAATGGCTGAACGACGGCGACGGGCTGCAGGACCGCGGCATCACCCGCGACCTGGACTGGGGCGTGCCGGTGAAGCGGGGCGACCAGGACTGGCCGGGGATGGAGGGCAAGGTCTTCTATGTCTGGTTCGACGCGCCCATCGAATATATCGGCGCGACCGCCGAATGGGCCGATGCGGCGGGCGCCGACGATGCCGCATGGCGCCGCTGGTGGCGCCTGGACCAGGGCGCCGAGGACGTGACCTATACCCAGTTCATGGGCAAGGACAACGTGCCCTTCCATACCCTGTCCTTCCCCGCGACACTGATCGGTTCGGGCGAGCCGTGGAAGATGGTCGACTATATCAAGTCCTTCAATTACCTGACCTATCAGGGCGGACAGTTCAGCACCTCGCAGGGGCGCGGCGTCTTTATGGACCATGCGCTGGAGATCCTGCCGGCGGACTACTGGCGCTGGTGGCTGCTGTCCCACGCCCCCGAATCCGGCGACAGCGAGTTCACGTGGGAGAATTTCCAGCAATCCGTGAACAAGGACCTGGCCGACGTGCTGGGCAACTTCGTCAGCCGCATCACCAAGTTCTGCCGCGCCAAGTTCGGCGAGGCCGTTCCCGAAGGCCCGGCCTGGGGCCCTGCCGAACTGGCGCTGATCGACACGCTGACCGCCCGCGTTCGTGCCTATGAGGCGAACATGGAGGCGATGGAGGTCCGCAAGGCGGCCGCCGAGCTGCGCGCCATCTGGGTGTCGGGCAATGAATACCTGCAGTCGGCCGCGCCCTGGACGGTGTTCAAGACCGACCCCGACCAAGCGGCGATGCAGGTGCGCATGGGCCTGAACCTGATCCGCCTTTATGCGGTCCTGTCGCAGCCCTTCATCCCCTTTGCATCGGCCGCGATGCTGCAGGCGATGGACGCGCAGGATGCGGGCTGGCCCGACGACGTGGCGCAGGCCCTGCAGGCGCTGGCCCCCGGCCATGCCTTCACCGTCCCCGAGGTGATGTTCGCCAAGATCAGCGACGAGGACCGAGAGGCCTGGGCCGCCCGTTTCCAGGGCGTCCGCGCCTGACTGTCGCATTCGTGCCACAGGAGCGCAGGGGGCAGGCGCAGACCTTGTCCCCCGCGCCCACCCGCCGTAAAGGCGACTGAATTACCCAGGTAATCGGCTTTTCCCTCTGGCCACGACCCCAGGCAGCATGTCCCCTCCGACCCCGAGGCCCATGATGCCCAAGACCCCCTCCCTTCGCGCGACGTTCCTGTCGCTGACCGCCCTGACCGCGCCGGCATTGGCCCAGGACACGGCCCCCATCCTGCTGGACGAGATCGTGATCACCGCGTCCGGGTTCGAACAGAACATCGCCGACGCCCCTGCCAGCATCTCGGTCATTTCCGGAGAGGAGCTGGCGCGGCGCAACATCACCAGCCTGTCGGACGCGCTGCGCGGGGTGCAGGGCGTGGCCACAACTGGCGTCGCCAACGAACAGGACATCACCATCCGCGGCCTGTCGGGCCAGTACACGCTGATCCTGGTCGACGGCAAACGTCAGGGCACGCGCGAATCGCGCACCAACGGCAGCGCGGGGATCGAGCAGAACTGGATTCCCCCCGTCGCCGCCATCGACCGGATCGAGATCGTTCGCGGGCCGATGTCGTCGCTGTACGGATCGGACGCGATGGGCGGCGTGGTCAACGTCATCACCAAGCCGGTCGCCGACCGCTGGACCGGGTCGGTCACGGCCGAGGCCACCCTGCCCCAGGACGGCGACGACGCGTCCTCGCGCCAGCTGTCCTTCTATGGCAGCGGGCCGGTCGCTGCGGACCGGTTGGGCCTGCAGGTCTGGGGACGCCGCCTCGACCGGTCCGAATCGCGGGTCGTCGACGGGCTGCGCGACCGCGAACTGACGGACCTGTCGGCGCGGTTCAGCTGGACGCCCGACCCCGATCACACCGTCCACCTGGAGGGCGGGCGCACCACAATCGAGGACCTCGGCCGCGTCGGCCGCACCATCGCGCCCGTGGATTTCCGCGGCACGCCGCAGAACGACAGCCTTCAGGAAAACACCCGCGACCGCGCCGCCCTGTCCTATGCCGGGCAGTGGGGCAATGTCACGGCCGACCTGTCGGTCCTGCGCGAGGTGGGCCAGCGCAAGACGGCATCGGGCAATGGCGCGCTTGTCGCAGGCGACCGCGCGCCAGAGGTCACGAACACCGTCTATGACGCGAAATTCACCGCGCCGCTGGAATGGCAGGGCAGCCATACGCTGGTCTTTGGCGGGCAGGTGAACCGCACGGGGCTGCGCGACCAGAACCCCGGCCTGGGCGATGGGCGGACCTATTCCTTTGCGACCTCGCAGCGCGCGGTGTTCCTGGAGGACGAATGGCGCCTGCGCGACGATCTTGCCCTGACCCTTGGGGCGCGGCTGAACGATCATGCCGAATACGGCAGCAACCTGACCCCGCGCGCCTATGCGGTGTGGAACGCGACGCAGGGCCTGACCCTCAAGGGGGGCGTGTCGACGGGGTTCCGCGCGCCGGATCTGCGCTCCGTCGTGCCGGGCTATTTCTACACCACCGAACGGGGCGCAGGCGCGATCGTCTCGAACCCCGGCCTGCAGCCAGAGGAAAGCACCAGCTATGAGCTGGCGGCGCTTTACGATGCGCCGACGTGGCAGGTGGGTGCGACGCTGTTCCGCACCGATTTCGACGACAAGATCGAAAGCGCCCGCACCGACGACCAGGTCGTGATCGGCGGAACCACCTTCAACCGATGGGAATGGTACAATGTCGGCCGCGCCCGCCTGCAGGGGGTCGAGTTGACCGCGGACTGGGACGCCACCCCCGACCTGACGCTGCGCGCCAGCTACAGCTTCACCGACAGCGAACAGCGGACCGGCGATTTCGCGGGCCTGCCGCTGGACCGCACGCCGCGCCATCAGGCCAGCGTGACCGCCGATTGGGTCACCCCCGTCGCGGGGCTGGGGGCCTGGGGGTCGGTGATCTATCACGGCCGGGAAACAGCCGCCGGAGCCCGCATCGGCACCAACGGCCGACCGGTGGCCTTCGACGCGGACGGGACAGCCATCGCCTATGAATACGGGTCCTACCTGACGGTGGACCTGGGGGCGGATTATCAACTGGCCGACCGGGTCAGCCTGAACGGCGCGATCTACAACCTGCTGGACCGCGACGTCACCATGGCCGCCAACAACACCGAGGGCGAGGGCCGCCGCCTGTGGCTGGGCCTGACCTCGAACTTCTAGGGGGATGCGCCCGGCCGGTGGACTTTCCCCGGCCGGGCGTGTTCAAACGGGGCACCATCCAGCCGGAGAGCCCCATGACCCATTGCATCCTGATCGGAGCCCCCGTGGACGAGGGCCAGCGCCGCCCCGGCTGCCTGATGGGCCCCGCCGCCTATCGCACCGCGGGCCTGGCCGCGACCTTGTCGACCCTGGGCCACACGGTCGAGGATCGCGGCGACGTCACGCCGGACCCCCTGGGCGACCATACCTGCGCCAACCCCGCCGTCCATCACCTGCCTGAAACGATCGCCTGGACCGGCGCCCTGCGGCAAGCCACTCAGGACGCCCTGCCGCATGGCATGCCGATCATCATGGGGGGCGATCATTCGCTGGCTTTGGGCACCGTCGCAGGGGTCGCTGCGCATGCCGCCGCGCAGGGCCGCGCGCAGTTCGTGATCTGGCTGGACGCGCACAGCGACTTTCACACCGTCGCCACCACCACGTCGGGAAACCTGCATGGCACGCCGATGGCCTATGCCAACGGGCTGGACGGTTTCGACCCCTTCCCGCCCTTCCCCGCCCCCATCCCGGGCGAAAACATCTGCATGTTCGGCATCCGCAGTGTGGACCCCGCCGAACTGGCCCTGATGCAGCCTACGGACATCACCGTGAACGACATGCGGGTGCTGGACGAACAGGGCATCGTGGCCCCGCTGCGGGCCTTTCTGGACCGCGTGCGCGCGGCCGACGGCCTGTTGCATGTCAGCCTGGACGTGGATTTCCTGGACCCCTCGATCGCGCCCGCGGTGGGAACCACGGTGCCCGGCGGCGCGACCTTCCGCGAGGCGCATCTGGTGATGGAGCTGCTGCACGAATCGGGGCTGGTCACATCGCTGGACTTGGTCGAGTTGAACCCGTTCCTGGACGAACGGGGCCGGACCGCAAAGCTGATGGTCGATCTGGTCGGCAGTCTGATGGGCCGCAAGGTCTTTGACCGCCCGACCCGCAGCTATGGGTAAGGGGCGGACCACCGGCCCGCCCCCTTTCATTCCGGTCCTAAACGGCTGAGGCCTACCAGACCTTGGCTTCGCGGTCATAGAACCGCTGCGCCGCCGCTTCGACGAACGCCGCCGGGTCCAGCTTGGTCACGCCCTTGTCGGGCTGCACCCCGGCCGCCGCCAGCAGCTTGGCGCTGGCATCGTCGGCGCCGATCGCCTTCAGATGCGCAAAGGCATCCGACACGAAGTCGACCGCGGGCTTGAACTTGGCCAGCTTGGCCGCGTCATCGGCGCCGATGACCAGCGCCACCGCGTCGAACAGGACCGACGGCGATCCCGCCAGCTGCGCCTCGGCCTTGCCACGCTCCTTGGCGATCAGCATGACGGTGCCGCCTTGGGCCTCGACCGCGTCGCGCAGCGCATCGACCTTGGCTTGATCCCCGCCGTCGCCGATCAGGATGCCGACCTTGCGACCCTTCAGGCTGTGCTTGGCTTGCTTCATGATCGACAGCGCATCCGAAGGCGCCATGTCGATCGGCTCGCGCATGGGCGTCGCTGCATCGGGCAGATCCTCGGCCAGACCTTCGGCCACGGTTTCGGCCAGATCTTCGTCGATGACCCGCAAATGACCCAGAACGCGCTGGATCACGTGGCCAAGGCCGACCTTGGACAGTTCGAACGTGATCGCATCGGCGATGTGGGTCTGCTCGACCTCGGTCTGGCTGCGATAGAACAGCCGTGCCTGGCTGTAATGGTCGCCGAACAGGTCCGCACGCACGCGCAACTTTTCGTCCGGCTGGTTGCCCAGGTCGGTCATGTCCTTGTAGGTCGCGAAGCCCTGGTCGGTGGCGCGGGGTCCCGGCTCCTCTCCGGCCTGGTCCAGGCTGTTCGGCTCATAGTTGGCGCGGCCCTTGGGCACCGCCATCTGCATCATGCCGTCGCGTTGAAAATTGTGCATCGGGCATTTCGGCGCATTAACCGGGATCTGGTGGAAGTTCGTGGTGCCAAGCCGCGACTTCTGAGTGTCCATATAGCTGAACAGCCGTCCCTGCAGCAGCGGGTCGTCGGAAAAGTCGATGCCGGGCACGACGTTCGTCGGCAGGAAGGCCACCTGCTCTGTCTCGGCAAAGAAGTTGTCGGGGTTCCGGTCCAGCACCATGCGGCCGACGATGCGGACGGGAATGTCCTCCTCGGGGATCAGCTTGGTCGCGTCCAGGACGTCATAAGGCTGCTTGGCGGCCCATTCCGCGTCAAAGGTCTGGATGCCCAGTTCCCATTCCGGGAAGTCCCCCGAATCGATGGCCTCCCACAGGTCCTGGCGGTGATAGTCCTGGTTCGCGCCGGCGGTCTTGACGGCCTCGTTCCAGACCTGGCTCTGCAAGCCCAGCTTGGGCTTCCAGTGGAACTTGACGAAGGTCGACTTGCCTTGGGCGTTGACCAGGCGGAATGTGTGGACGCCGAACCCCTCGATCATGCGCAGGCTGCGCGGGATGGCACGATCGGACATCGCCCACATGATCATGTGCATGGATTCCGGCATCAGCGATACGAAATCCCAGAAGGTGTCGTGGGCGCTGGCGGCCTGCGGATAGCCCTTGTCTGCCTCCATCTTGACCGAATGGACCAAGTCGGGAAACTTGATGGCGTCCTGGATGAAGAACACCGGAATGTTGTTGCCGACCAAGTCCCAGTTGCCTTCTTGGGTGTAGAACTTGACAGCAAAGCCCCGCACGTCGCGCGGCGTGTCGACGCTGCCTGCGCCGCCGGCCACGGTCGAGAAACGCACAAAGACTGGCGTCTTGCCCGGGTTTGCCATAACGCCCGCGCGGGTCAGTTCCGGGATCGGGTCGGTGCATTCGAAATAGCCGTGTGCACCCGAACCGCGGGCGTGGACGATTCGCTCCGGAATGCGTTCATGGTCGAAATGGAAAATCTTTTCGCGAAGGACGAAATCCTCCAGCAGGGTGGGACCGCGGGCCCCGGCCTTCAGGCTGTTCTGGTTGTCGGAAATCGGGACCCCGTGATTGGTAGTCAGGGCCTCGCCGCCGGTCTGGTGGGTCTCTCCACCGTTGCCGCGTGTCTCGCTGATGCTGGACATGACGTCCTCCTGTGATGGCGCGTTGCCTGTCCAACCAAGGCCGACGAAAACGGTTCCTGATTCGGGGGGCTATGTTTTGTTCATCCACTTGCCCTGCGCCGCACAGCCTGCGATACGCAGGAGTGATGATGATGCGGACGTGGCGAAATCGGTAGACGCAGCAGACTTTGACGATTGGAGTGCCCGGCCGGGAAACCGCTGGTGCAGAACCGCTCAAATTCGGGGAAAGCTGTGGGGCCCCGGCCCCGTGCCAATCCCGAGCCAAGCCCCGGACACGGGGAAGGTGTAGAGACTAGACGGGCGGCGCCTAACGTCCTTGCGGACCATGGCGAAGGGATAGTCCAGACCACGAACGGGGCATCGCACCCCCGGCGGCGAAAGTCGAAGTGGTACGAAAATCTGTTTTCCGAACGGAAGTGCGGGTTCAAGTCCCGCCGTCCGCACCATCATCGCGTCATGCGGCACCGGCGCTGTCAGGCCCCGGTGTACGCGGGATTAAGTCTCGACTTGAGCCGGGTCGCGCGGCGGGCGGCCGATGATGTCGCGCAGCGCGTCCAGTTCGATGAAGTTGTCGGCCTGGCGGCGCAGGTCGTCGGCGATCATCGGTGGCTGGCTGCGGATCGTGGACACGACCGACACCCGGACCCCCTGACGCTGAAGCGATTCGACCAGCGGCCGGAAATCGCCGTCGCCGGAGAACAGGACCGCGTGATCCATCCGCGGGGCCAGTTCCATCGCATCGACGGTCAGTTCGATGTCCATGTTGCCCTTGACCTTGCGGCGGCCCAGGGCGTCGGTGTATTCGCGCGCCGGCTTGGTCACGACGCAGAAACCGTTGTAATGCAGCCAATCCACCAGCGGACGGATCGGGGAATATTCCTCGCCCTCGATCAGGGCGGTATAGTAATAGGCACGCATCAGCTTGCCGCGGCGATCGAATTCCTGGCGCAGCAGCTTGTAGTCGATATCAAAGCCCAGTGCCTTCGCGGCAGCATAAAGATTGGCCCCGTCTATGAAGATTGCCAATCGGTCGTCTTTGTAAAACATGGATGTTGCCTTTGATGAACCCGGTCCTTCACGGCACAAGCGCGGGCCAGGGTGAGGGACCTGAGATGCGCGGGCCCATGCCATGGACCTGTAAGGAAAGAGGAAAGCGTGGTTAACCTGTCTTTTGGTATCGTTGCTTTTGGGGCCAACCTTCCCCTGTCGGATCAGGACCCCGTAACGACCCTGTGCACGACGATGGGCATTCTGCACAGCGCCCCGGGCATTTCAATCACCGCGATCAGTTGCATCTGGCGGACTCCCGCCATGCCTGCGGGATCGGGGCCCGATTTCGCCAATGCGGTGGCGCTGATCGCCACGTCCCTGGACGCGCCGCAGGTCCTGGCGACGCTGCACGCGATCGAGGCAGAGCACGGCCGCGACCGCAGCACCGGCCGGTGGTCGGCACGCGTCCTGGACCTGGACCTGATTGCGCTGGACGACCGGATCGAACCCGATGCGGGCCATCTGCGGGACTGGATGGACCTGTCCCCCGACCGCCAGGGGGTGCAGACGCCCGACCGGCTGATCCTGCCCCATCCGCGGATGCAGGACCGCGCGTTCGTCCTGGCCCCCCTGGCCGAGATCGCGCCGGACTGGCGTCATCCGCTGACCGGGCTCAGCGTCGCGGCGATGCTGGAGGCGCTTGGCCCTCGCGCGTTGGACGGAATGACGCCGGTCGAATCCCCAGGTTTTCCTTGACAATCGGCGCTGTGGCGACCATCAGTCCGGTTCGCCCCGAATGTCCGATTCGCAACTGCACAGGTGATCCATGGCCCGCGTAACGGTCGAAGACTGCGTCGACAAGGTTCCCAACCGCTTTGATCTGGTGATGCTCGCCTCGCATCGCGCCCGAGAGATCGCGGCTGGCAGCGCCCCCACCGTCGATCGCGACAACGACAAGAACCCGGTGGTCGCCCTGCGCGAAATCGCCGAAGAGACCCAGCCCGTCGACGATCTGCGCGAGCGGATGATCGAATCGACCCAGACCCAGATCGAGGTCGACGAGCCCGAGGAGGACGCCATGGCCCTGCTGCTGGGCGCCGAGGTCGATCGCCCCAAGCCGTCTGACGAGGAATCCGAGGAACGGATGCTGCGCATGATGCTGGAAGCCAACCAGCGCGCCTGACACGGTCACACTGCAGAGGTCTTCGACACCATCATGATCGACGTCGAAGACCTGCTGGCCCTTGTCCGCAACTACAACCCGCGCAGCAACTGCACCTTGATCCGCGATGCCTATGAATACGGCATGCGCATGCACGAGGGCCAGTTCCGCCATTCCGGCGAGCCGTATTTTACCCATCCCATCGCCGTTGCCGCCATCCTGACCGAGATGCGGCTGGACGACGCGACCATCGTGACCGCGCTGCTGCACGACACGATCGAGGACACGCGATCGACCAAGGACGAGGTCGTCGGCATGTTCGGCGCGGAAATCGCCGAACTGGTCGACGGGGTCACCAAGCTGACCAACCTGGAACTGTCCAGCACCCAGTCCAAGCAGGCCGAGAACTTTCGCAAGCTGTTCATGGCCATGTCGCGCGACATGCGGGTGATCCTGGTCAAGCTGGCCGACCGGCTGCACAACATGCGCACCATCCGGTCCATGCGTCCCGACAAGCAGGTCAAGAAGGCGCGCGAGACGATGGACATCTATGCCCCCCTGGCGGGCCGGATGGGCATGCAGTGGATGCGCGAGGAGCTGGAGGACCTGGCCTTCAAGGTCATCAACCCCGAGGCGCGCAGTTCGATCATCCGCCGCTTTGTCAGCCTGCAGCGCGACAGCGGCGACATCATCGGCCAGATCACCGCCGACATCCGCACCGAGATGGAGAAGGAGGGCATCGAGGCCGACGTGTTCGGCCGCGCCAAGAAGCCCTTCAGCGTCTGGCGCAAGATGCAGGAAAAGCAGCTGGCCTTTTCGCGCCTGTCCGACATCTACGGCTTTCGGATCATCACGCGGACCGAGATGGACTGCTATCGCGCGCTTGGCGTGATTCACCATCGCTGGCGCGCGGTTCCGGGGCGGTTCAAGGATTACATCAGCCAGCCGAAATCGAACGGCTACCGCTCTATCCACACCACGGTATCGGGTCGCGACGGCAAGCGGGTCGAGGTGCAGATCCGCACCCGCCAGATGCACGAGGTCGCCGAGGCCGGCGTCGCGGCGCATTGGGCCTATCGCGACGGCGTGCGCACCCGGAACCCCTTTGCGGTCGATCCCGCCGAATGGATCGCCCAGCTGACCGACCGGTTCGACACCGAGGACCACAACGAGTTCCTGGAACATGTCAAGATGGAGATGTACCAGGACCAGGTGTTCTGCTTCACCCCCAAGGGCGACGTGATGCAGCTGCCGCGGGGCGCGACGCCGATCGACTTCGCCTATGCGATCCACACCCGGTTGGGCAATTCCTGCGTCGGCGCCAAGATCGACGGCATCCGCGTGCCCCTGTGGACGCGGCTGAAGAACGGGCAGTCGGTCGACATCATATCGGCCTCGGGGCAGCGGCCGCAGGCGACCTGGCTGGACATCGTGGTCACCGGCCGCGCCAAGGCCGCGATCCGGCGCAGCTTGCGCGAGGAGGACCGCGACCGCTTCATGCGCCTGGGGCGCGAACTGGTGCGCGTCAGCTTCGAGCATGTGGGCCGCAAGGTCACCGACAAGGCGCTGCGCACCGCGGCCAAGCAGATGGGTCTGCCCTCGGCCGAGGATCTGCTGGCCCGCATCGGCAGCGCCGAGAACTCCGCCAAGGAGGTCCTGGGCGTCCTTTATCCGGAACTGGCCGACCACCAAGACGAGATCGACGGCAAGCGCCCCTTCGCGGGGCTGGAGGCCGACGCGAACTTCAAGCGCGCGCCCTGCTGCGCCCCCCTGCCCGGCGAGCGGATCGTGGGCATCACCTATCGCGGCGCCGGCGTGGTCATCCATGCCATCGACTGTCCCGTGCTGGCCGAGTTCGAGGACAGCCCCGACCGATGGGTCGACCTGCAATGGCGCGAGGGGCGCCACCCCGCCGCCTATTCGACCGTGCTCAATTTGACGATCCGCCACGACGCAGGCGTGCTGGGACGCATCTGCACCTTGATCGGGGCGCAGGGGGCGAATATCTCGAACCTGGAGTTCATCGCCCGCAAGCCCGACTTCTACCGCATCGAGGTCGAGGTCGAACTGCGCGACCATGAACATCTGCACAACCTGCTGACCGCCCTCGAGGCGGAAAGCGATGTCGCGCAGGTCTCGCGCGTGCGGGACCCGGCGCTGAAACCCTGAGGCAGGCGCCCCCTGCCCGTCACGGATCGGGTTCGCCTTGTTCAAACGCCGCAAACCGCGCAGCTACGGCCAACTGGCCAGCCAGATGATCTATCCGCCGGGCGGCTGGCGGCGGGCCAGCGCCTATGTAGCCCACAGGCTGCGCCGCCTGCCCGACCAGCCGCATCGCATCGCGCGCGGGGTCGCGGCGGGGATCATGGTGAATTTCACGCCGCTGTTCGGGTTCCACTTCCTGTCGGCGGCGGCGGTGGCCTGGATCATCCGCGGCAACGTGCTGGCCGCGCTGTTGGCGACCTTCGTGGGCAATCCGGTGACCCTGCCCTTCATCGCGCTGATGTCGGTCAAGCTGGGCCGCGAGATCCTGGGCCAAGAGGGCGAGCTGACGCCCCAGTTCATCTTCCACGAATTCTCGAAGGCCACCGGAGAGCTGTGGCACAACCTCAGCGCCCTGTTCGGCCCGTCAGAGATGCACTGGTACAACCTCAGCGACTTTCTGGCGCAGGTATTCTGGCCCTACATGGTCGGCGGCGTCATCCTGGGGTCCATCGCGGGGGTCATCACGCATTACCTGACCGTCCCGATCTTCATCGCCTATCAGCGCCGCCGCGAGAAGAAGATGGCAGAGCGCATCGCCCGCGCCTCGGCCCGCGCGGCACAGCTGAAGGCGAATCGGGCCAGGGGCGGTCCGGGTCAGTAACCGCGGTCGCGGTCCACCAGATGCAGCAACGGCCGTCCCGCCATCGCGCGCCGCAGGTTCTGGGCGACGACGGGGGCGGCGGTCGCGGGGCGGGTCTCGGCGGCGATATGGGGCGTGACGGTGACCGCGGGATGGGCCCAGAACGGGTGGTCCTGGGGCAGCGGTTCGGTGCGGAACACGTCCAGCACCGCGTGCCCCGGCCGCCCCCGGTCCAGCCCCCGCAACAGCGCCTCGTCATCGATCAGCGTGCCGCGTCCCGGATTGATCAGCCAGGCGCCGTCAGGCAGGCGCGACAGGCGGTCCGCATCCAGCAGCCCGCGGGTGGCGGGCGTGTCGGGCAGCAGGCAGACCAGGATCTGCGCGCGGGCCAGGGCCTGATGCAGCTTCGCGATGGGCAGCACCGAAACACCCGGCACCGCCCGCCCCGAGGCGCTGACGCCGGTGACCGGAAAGCCCAGGCCGGTCAGCATGGCTGCGGCGGCCTGTCCCAGTTCGCCCATGCCCAGGACGGTCACCGGGCGTTCGGCGGCCAGCGGCGGGATCTGCCCGTTGCGCCAGATGCCGTCCTGGGCATAGCGGTCCATGCCCAGATGGGCGCGCATGGCCCATCCTGCGCAATATTCGGCCATCCCCTGGCGCAATCCAGGATCGACCATCCGCGCCAAGGGCTGGGTCAGCGTGGCGTTGCCCACGATGCGTTCGACCCCGGCCCACAGGCTCTGCACCAGCCGGACATTGGCGTAGGGCGCGAAATCGGTGATGTCGCCGCCCGGGGCGTAGATGATCGCATCGAACGTGGCCGGATCGCCGTCGCGGTCCAGATGCATCTCGGGGCAGGCCGCGCGCAGGGCCGGGGCCCAATCGGACCACGCATCGTCGCGGGCAGAGAACCGGACCCTCATCGGGGTCTGTGGACATGGGCGGATTGCACCAGACCAAATCCCAGCATCAGGATCATCAGCGACGTCCCCCCATAGCTGACCAGCGGCAGCGGCGACCCCTTGGCCGGCAGCAGCCCCATCACCGTCGCCATGTTGATCGAGAAGTACAGAAAGAACGTCGCGCTGATGCCGATGGTGATCAGGCTGGCAAAGCGGTCGCGGTTGCTGAGTGCGGAATACAGGCAGAAGCCCAGGATCAGCATGTACAGCACCAGCAGCGACGACGCGCCGATGAAGCCGAACTCCTCGGACAGGACAGTGAAGATGAAGTCGGTGTGCTTTTCGGGCAGGAAGTTCAGCCGCGACTGCGTGCCCTGCATGAAGCCGCGCCCCGACAACCCGCCCGAACCAAGCGCGATCTGGCTCTGGATGATGTTGTAGCCGGCCCCCAACGGGTCGGAGGTCGGGTCCAGGAAGGTGTCGATCCGGCGGAACTGATAGTCGCGCAGCAGCTGCCAGTCCGTCCCGCGGCTGCGCATGACGGCCACGACCAGGCCCACCGCGGCGCCGATCACCGCCCCGAAATACCACAGCGACACACCCGCCGCGAACATCACGATCCCGCCCCCCGCGACCAGCATGATCGACGTGCCAAGATCCGGCTGCATCAGGACCAGCGCGGTCGGCGCCAGGATCAGCACCACCGGCACAATCACCCACAAGGGACGCGACACGCGGTTCAGCGGCAGCCAGTCGTAATAGGCGGCCAGCAGCAGGACCAGCGCGATCTTCATCAGTTCGGACGGCTGGATGCGGATCGGGCCGATGTCGATCCATCGCTGCGCGCCCATGCCGATGACCCCGAACAGGTCGACCGCGACCAGCATCAGGAAGCACATCACATAGGCCGCGACAGAGATGCCGCGCCAGAACCACATGGGCACGAAGGCCAGCCCCAGCATGATCACCATGCCCACGGCAAAGCGGATCATCTGCGGTTCCGCCCAGGTGTCCATGCGGCCGCCGGCGACCGAATACAGCATCAGGAACCCGATGCAGCACACGGCGGTGATCAGCAGGACCAGCGGCCAGTTGATGTACAGGACCTTGCGGAACCCCGTCGGAACCTGCGCCACCTGATAGTCGAGATAGGACATCGCCTTACGCCCTGCTGCGGCCGGGGCGCGGGGCCTCGGGCTGGTAAAGGTGCATGGCGTTGTGACGCTCCTCCAGCGCGGCGCGCTGATCCGAGGGCACTGCGTCCAGGGGCGGCAGCCCGCCGTTCAGCGCGAACAGCAGGATGTCGCGCGCGATGGGCGCGGCCACGGCCGATCCGCCGCCGCCATGTTCGACCACCACCGAGATCGCGTATTTCGGCGCATCATAGGGGGCATAGGCCACGAACAGCGCATGGTCGCGCCGCGCCCAAGGCAGCTGATCGTTCGAGATGACGCCGCGGGCGCGTTCGGCGGCGGTGATGTTGCGGACCTGGCTGGTGCCGGTCTTGCCGGCCATGCGCCATTCCTCGCGGGTGATGCGGGCGCCGCGGGCGGTGCCGCGGGCGCTGTTCATCACCGCGTCCATGCCAAGCCGCGCGACGCGCAGCGCTTCCGGGCTGATGTCCAGCGGCGGGTATTCGGGCGGCGCCTGCCGCACGCCGTCGACGGACCGGATCAGCTGGGGCTGAACCTCGCGGCCCGACGCGATGCGGGCGGTCATCACCGCCAGCTGCAGCGGCGACGCCAGCACGAAGCCCTGCCCGATCGAGGCGTTCAGGCTGTCGCCGATCTGCCAGGCCTGGCCGTGGCGGGCCATCTTCCATTCGCGG